>JACCQV010000209.1 GCA_013813945.1 Deltaproteobacteria bacterium
GCACCGGTGCCGGTGGTGCGGCTGCCTTCGGTGTTCCCGGCGACGGCATCGCGGCGTCGAGGATGTCCTTGAACTCGTCCTTGAGCTGCTTCAGCTCGCGCTGCCGCGACAGGTTCAGACGCTTGAGATCGTCGTCTGCGTCTTCCTTCTGCGACCACACGACGTCGATGGCTCCGACGTCGGTCCGGACGATGACGTCGTAGAACTTCGCCTTCACGTCCTTGAAGCTCGCGCCGAGGATGGTCGAGCCGAGCGAGCGCGATTCGATCTCCTGATCGGCGAGCTCGGCCTTGTACGCGTCGACGTTCTTGCGCTCCGCGGCGATCGTGATCTTCGCTTGCGCCATCGCCTGGTCGACGATCGTGTCGACGGCTTGTTCGGTCTGCGCCAGCGTGTCGGAGATCCGGGCCGCTCGGTCGCCGAGGGCAGCAAGCTTCTTCGACTTGTTGGCGTCGCGGCTCCCGCTCGCGTAGCCGACGAGCAGCCGGTGCTCGGCATCCTGCGTGCCCTTGAGCTGGCGGCGTTGCGCGCGCGCCGCATCGAGTGCGGAGTCGCCGGCGCCTGCGAGATCATTACCGAGAGTGATCTCGCGTCGGATCTGACGGAGCTCGCCCTCGATCGCGAACACCTCCGCGGCCGTCGCGACCAGCTCGGTGTTGACGGATGCCTTCTGCTCGGGCGGTACCATCGGTTCGGTGGCGCCGTCGATCGGGGGATCGTTGACGTACTTGCGGAGCGCGACGGCGACTGCCTGGGTCGTGTCGAGTGCGGAGCTGACCTCGGCGGCGCCCTCCTCGACACGATCGTAGCCGGCGCGAGTCTCCATCAGACGCGCGGAGTACCCCTCCTCGGGGCTCGGCTGCTGGAGGTAGGCCTGGACGGCCATCTTGCGAGTCGACGTGGCCTGCGCGAGATCGCCGCTCGGTGCGATCAGCGCGAGCTGCTGGTCTGCGAGATCGTTGCGGATCGAGATCAGGTCACCCTGGATCTCACCGATCCGGCTGCGCCGCGATGCGAGCGCCGGATACACGACCGTCTTGTCGTTCGCCGCGAGCACACCCTCGAGTCGCTCGATCGTCGCCTCGGCCTCGGTCAGGTGCGCCTGGATCGTTCCGAGGTCCATCTGATTCGCGACCGCGCGCTGAACCTCGGGCTCCTCGCGCAGGTACTGCGCCGCTGCCTCGGGGATCGGCGGCGCCGCGTGGAACACGTGCGTCTCGCGCTCGGCGAGCTGGGCGAGATATTCGGCGGGATCGCCGTTGCTCGCGATCATCGCGGTGAGCGCCTGATACGACGGGAAATAGACCTCGTGCGTCTCGGCGAACACCATCGCAGCTTTGTCGTACTCGACGGCTGGATCCTGCTTCGCGTCGACATCGATGCTGCCGACGATCTGCGCCTGGCGAACGAGCTGCGCCTTGCGGATCCGCAGATTGCCCTCGAGGATCCGCACGGTCGCCGTCTTGTTCGACGTTGGCTCGGACAGCGCGAGGAGCTCGAGCGCGCGCAGCGCCTTGTCGAACTGCTTGCCCTTCACGTAGACCCAGCCGACCTCGTAGAGCGCGTCGGGGAACAGATCCGACTGGCGATCGACGAGCAGGTAGCTGTCGATCGACTTCGCGGGCTCGTCGCGTTCATAGTAGACGCGGCCGAGCGCGAGCTGCGAGAGCTCGATCACGCGGCGATCGTTGTTGGTCTTCGGCTTGCGCGTGGTGACGTCGGTGAAGATCTCGGTCGCGCGCGGCAGATCTTTCTTCGCGACGTGAGCCGTGCCGAGGAAGTACGCGGCCTGGAGCTCCCACGCGGAGCCCTTCGGCACCTCGTTGAACTGCGCGATTGCGTCGTCGAACTTGCCCTGCGAGAACAGAAATTTGCCGCGAACGTAGGGAACCTGCGGCAGGCGCGGCGTGATGCGCTCGAGCGCCGCGAGGTGCGTCTCGACCTCCGCGGTATCTTGCTGGATGATCCCGATCTCGACGAGGCGGACGAGCGACAGCGCGTAGTACTTGCCACTCGAATTGTTCGCGGCGACGACCTGACCGAAGTAGCTGCGGGCCGCGCCCTTGTCGCCCTTCCGGTAGAGCGACTCGCCGAGGTAGTAGAGCGCGGTCTCTTGATCTGCGCCGGGCTTGCTCGCGAGATCGAACAGCGTCAGCGCGGACGCGTCGTAGTCACCGAGCGAGAACGCGGTCTGCGCGTCGACGAGGCGACGCGACTGCGTCTGCTGCGATGGCGCGTCGGGCCGCGGCAGCGTCTCGGAGATCTGCTTCGCTTCCTGCTCGTACTGGCTGAGCTTGCCCGGGATGTCGGCGTGCGCCGCGCCGGGCAGACACAGCATCAGGATCGCTAGCCACCGCGATGCGCGACGCATGGTGCTACTTCCCGGGCGCGGGGGTTGCCGCCGGCGCAGCGGCCGGCGTCGGCGTGGGCGCCTTGTCCGTGGGCTTCTCCGGGCTGACCTGCGTGACCTTGCAGTCGATCGCGGGGCGCTTCTCGAGCGGCGTCGTGGGGCCGCCCTTCTCGTGACCACGGCAGTCGATCTTCGACAGCTTGCCTTCTCCGGCGATGAACGACTGGGTGCCGCGCGCGGTGAACGTGTACTTCGAGAGGTACTCGAACACGCCGTAGCCGTGGCCCTTGTACGTCGCGACGATGGCGAGCGTGTGATTGCCTGGAGCGATCGGCCCCGAGAACACATCGAACGACTTGGTCTTGTAGAGGTTGTCCGCCGTCTCATCCGTGCGGACGAACACCTGCGTACCGTCGACGGTGTAGATCAACTTGATCAGGCGGAACGAGCTGCCCATCTCGTTGGCGTGTGCGATCAGCGACTGCGCGCCGACACCGCCACCGATCATCTGCTCCTTGAGCATCTGGACGCGGGCCTTGAGCTGCCAGGCGCGTTCCTTCAGCGCCTGCGTCTTCTGCTCGAGCCGGCGCATGCGCACTGCCGTCGGCATGTCCTCGGGCTTGACGTTCGCTGGATCCGGTAGCGGTTCCGACGTGGGCGCCGGTGCCGGTGCTCCAGTGGAGGCGCTGCCGCCACCCGCTGGCGGCGTCGCACCCGGTTGGGCAACAGCGCTCGCTGCGATCAGTAGCGAAGAAAACAGCACAACCGTGGTCGTTGCTCGCATGCCTGAAATCTCCAAGCCGGCTGGTGCCGGTTCCCGCGCGTGCGCCGAACGAGTGTTCGGCACATTTCCTTTGGAATAGCAGCGGTTGTAACACTCGACCGGGAGCCCATCAAGCTGGCGCCTCCCGGGTTTTGAGATCTCACCCACCCCTGGCGTTTACCAGGTGTGACCAGAGTCGCTCGAGTACCGGCGCGATGCCGTCGCCCGTCGCTGCCGACATCGTGAACAGCTCGACCCCGAGCGCAGCGAACGCCGCGCGGTGCTCGGCAATGGTCTCGGGTTCCGTCGCGTCGGTCTTGTTCAGGACGACCACCTGAGGCGTGTTCGCCAGGTGGGGAGCATAGCTCTCCAGCTCGGCGTTGATCACGTGGAAGTCACTGATTGGAGAGCGATCCGGCCCCGTCGTGAAGGTGTCGTCGAGCATATGCAGGAGCACCCGGCAACGCTCGACATGGCGGAGGAACTGGTGCCCGAGCCCCGCCCCCTCCGACGCCCCGGCAATCAGGCCCGGGATGTCCGCGATGACGAAGTTTCGCTCGTCGCTGAGCTGCACCACTCCCAGGTTCGGGACCAGGGTGGTGAACGGATAATCAGCGACCTTGGGCCGCGCCCGTGACACCGCGCTGATGAAGGTCGACTTGCCGACGTTGGGAAACCCGAGGAGCCCGACATCGGCGAGGAGCTTGAGCTCGAGCCGGACGGTCCGGATGACCCCGGGCGTCCCGGGCTCCGCCTTGGTCGGGGCCTGGTTCCACGCGGTCGCGAAGTGCTTGTTGCCCTTGCCGCCGATCCCGCCCTGCGCGAGCACGAACGAGACGCCCTTCTCGGAGAGATCGACGATCTGCTCGCCACTCTCGTCGTCGTAGATCACGGTTCCGACCGGCACGCGAATCGTGAGATCCGGGCCCTTGGCACCGTACTGATCGCGGTTGCGCCCTGGCTCGCCGGACTCCGCCTTGTAGTGGCGGCGATACTTGAAGTCGAGCAGCGACGACATGTTCGGATCCACGACAACGATGACGCTGCCACCATTACCGCCATCGCCGCCGGACGGACCTCCGTGCGGGACGTTGTCCTCGCGCCGCATCGCGGCCGAGCCCGGGCCACCGTCGCCGGCCTTCACATGGATCTTCGCTTCGTCGATGAACTGCACGGTGCGCCGGGAGAGATACCATTTCTGCCGCGCTGCGGAATGACAGCGTGCCGACGCGGAGCGTCCCGATGACCGTCACGGCTGCGGAGCCGTGAGGATTTCCCAGCGCGCGATGGTCGCCATCGCCTCGGCAGCGGACTCGCCGCACATCTCGGGTTGTGGCTTGAGATCGCGGCAGACCGCGGGCCGCTCGGGCAGACCGAACAACGCGCAGCGGATGTCCGCGGTCAGGTGCGGGCAGCGAACGCCCGCGAGCTTGCCTGCCGGAAAGCCCGGAAGCGGTGCCGAGATCGACGGGGCGATGCAGCAAGCACCACACCCGGATCGACAGCTCGTCGACAACTACGCGGCAGCGGCAGCAGGAGCGGCGTAGACAGCAACGCGCGTCTTCGACTTGCCGTGACGCTCGAACGTCACGACGCCATCGATCATCGCGAACAGCGTGTAGTCGCGGCCCATGCCGACGTTGACGCCCGGGTGGACCTTCTGGCCGACCTGACGAACGATGATGCCGCCGGCGCGAATCTGCTGGCCGCCGAACGCCTTCACTCCACGCATCTTCGGCTTGGAGTCGCGGCCGTTACGGGTCGAGCCTTGTCCTTTTTTATGTGCCATGGCGAACCTCTGAGCTCAGGCGTTGATCGCGGAGATCTTCACCGCGGTGTAGTTCTGACGATGTCCGTTCTTGCGAACGTAGTTCTTCCGGCGCCGGAACTTGAAGACGACGAGCTTCTCGCCGCGTCCCTGCTCGACGATCTCGCCGGTGACCTTGGCTCCGGCCACCGTGGGCTTGCCCACCGTGACGCTGCCGCCGTCACCCGACGAGACGAGGAGCACGTGGTCGAAGACGACCGACGCGCCTTTATCGCCCGCGAGGGTCTCGACGACCACGGTCTTGCCGGGCTCGACCCGATACTGCTTTCCACCCGTCTGGATAACCGCGTACATGCACTTGCTCCGCTGAAAAACGCTTTTGGAACCGCGGACTTTACTCATCGCGGGCCCCGCGTCAAGCCCTCGTCGCGCCCCCTGCGGATCGTCGAGGATGATCAGGCAGTTAGCGACCGAGGCGTTTGTGAAGGAGCTCGGTCGCCATGACCGGGTTGGCCCGGCCCTGGGTCTCTTTCATCACCTGACCGACGAAGAACCCGAACAGGCCATCCTTGCCGCTCGCGTAGTCCTCGGCCTGCTTCTGGTGGCGTTTGACGACGCTGTCGATGATCGCCGTCAGCAGCGGCTCGTCGGAGATCTGCTGCACACCGCGGCGCTGGACGATCGCGGCCGGCTCCTCGCCGGTGCGATACGACTCCTCGAAGATCTCCTTGCCGATCTTGCCGCTGATCACACCGGTCTCGACGAGGACGACCAGCGCGGCGAGGCGCTCGGGCGGCATCGGCGACTGCGCCACCGTGATGCCGCCGGCGTTGAGCGCGCCGAGCAGCTCGGTCAACATCCAGTTCGCGATCGTCCGTCCCGTGTCGCCGGGGCGCGCCTTGATCGCCGTATCGAAGTAGTCGGCGAGCGCGCGATCGCCAACGAGCGTGCGCGCGTCATCGGCGGAGAGGTTCTGCATCTTCTGGTAGCGCTCGAACCGCGCGGCCGGCAGCTCGGGCAGCGCGCGCAGGATGTTCGCCATCGTGGCGCCGTCGACGACGAGCGGCGGCAGATCCGGATCCGGGAAGTAGCGATAGTCGTTCGCCTCCTCCTTGCTGCGCATCGGCGCCGACTGGCCGAGCGTCGCGTCCCACAGCCGGGTCTCGCGCTGGACCTGGCCACCACTGTCGATCAGTCGAAGCTGGCGCGCGATCTCGTGGTCGATCGCGTTCTGCACGAACTTGAACGAGTTGATGTTCTTGAGCTCGGTCCGGGTGCCGAGGCGATCCTCGCCGCGCAGGCGCACCGAGACATTGGCATCGCAGCGCAGCTGGCCTTTCTCCATGTCGGCTTCGGAGATCTCGAGCCAGCGTACGAGCCGATGCAGCGAGCGCATGAACTCCGCCGCTTCCTCGGAGCTCGTCAGCTCCGGCGCGGTCACGACCTCGACGAGCGGCACTCCGGCACGGTTGAGATCGACATGCGAGACCGCACCGACGTGCGTGTTCTTGCCCGCATCCTCCTCGAGGTGGATGCGCTCGAGCTTCACGCGCTTGACCGCGCCTGCGAGGATCACGTCGATGTGGCCGTTCTCGCAGAGCGGCTCGTCGAACTGCGAGATCTGGTAGCCCTTGGGCTGATCCGGATAGAAGTAGTGCTTGCGCGCGAACCGCGACTTCGAGCGGATCTGCGAGCCGGTCGCGACGCCCAGCCTGAGCGCGAGCTCGAGCACAGAGCGATTGAACACCGGCAGCGTGCCGGGCATGCCCATGACGAGTGGATCCGTGAGCGAGTTCGCCGGCGCGCCGAACGTCGTCGCCGATGGCGAGAAGATCTTCGTCGCGGTCGCGAGCTGGACGTGGACCTCGAGCCCGATCACCGGCTCCCAGTCCTCGAGCAGCTGTGCGAGCTCGGCCACTAGATGCCTCCGATTCCGGCCGGGCGGCGCTCGCCGAGCCCGACTGCCGCCTCGATCGCCGAGCCGGCGCGGATGACCGTGACTTCATCGAGCGGCTTGCCGAGCAGCTGCGCGCCGATCGGGAGCCCATCGCTCGAGATACCGCACGGCACGCTCATGCCAGGGAGACCGGCGAGGTTGCACGCGAGCGTGAAGATGTCGCCGAGATACATGTCGAGCGGCGTCGCTTTCGCATTGAACCGGAAGGCAACGGTCGGGGTCGTCGGGGTCAGCACCACGTCGACCTTCGCGAACACCTCGTCGAAGTCGCGCTTGATCAGCGCGCGGATCTGCTGGGCCTTCTTGTAGTACGCCTCGTAGTACCCGGAGCGCAGCGCGTACGTGCCGAGCATGATCCGGCGCTTCACCTCGGGGCCGAAGCCGGCGCCGCGCGACTTGCGATAGACGTCGAGGAGGTCGGTGCCCTCGGCGCGCTTGCCGTAGCGAATGCCGTCGTACCGGGCGAGGTTCGACGACGCCTCCGCCGGTGCGACGAGGTAGTACGCCGGCAGCGCGAGCTTGGTGTGCGGCAGCGAGACGTCGTCGAAGAGCGCACCCTTGTCCTTGAGCGCGGCGATCGTGCGATCGAGTGCGGCGCGGATGTCGGCGTCGATCGCTCCTTCGAAGTACTCCTTCGGGAGTCCGATCTTCATGCCCTTGACGTCGCCCGTTGCGGCGTCTGCGAACGCGGGAACGGGCGCATCGAGCGAGGTCGAATCGCGGAGATCGTGGCCGGCGATCACCTGCAGAACGAGCGCGGCATCCTTCACCGTACGGGTCAGCGGCCCGACCTGATCGAGCGACGACGCGAACGCGATCACGCCCCACCGCGAGACGCGGCCATACGTCGGCTTGAGTCCGACGACCCCGCAGAACGCGGCGGGCTGACGGATCGAGCCGCCGGTGTCCGTCCCGAGGCTCGCCGCCGCGAGACCTGCCGCGACCGCCGCTGCGCTGCCACCGGAGCTGCCTCCAGGTACGCGCGAGGTGTCCCACGGGTTTCGCGTCTTCTTGTAGGCGGAGCGCTCGGTCGAGCTGCCCATGCCGAACTCGTCGAGGTTCGCCTTGCCGAGGATCACGGCACCGGCGGCGCGCAGCTTCTCGACGACGGTCGCATCGAATGGCGGAACCCAGCCCTGGAGGATCTTCGAGCCGGCGGTCGTCGGGATGCCCCGGGTGACGAGGTTGTCCTTGAGCGCGATCGGAACGCCGGCCAACGGTCCGAGCGGGATATTCTCCTTGCGACGACGATCGACCTCTGCAGCGTCGCGGAGGGCGCCGGTCTCGTCGGTCGACAGGTACGCACCGAGCTCGCGATCGAGGTTCGTGATCCGCGAGATCAGCGTATTGACCGCTCGGACCGCGCTGATCTCACCACTCGCGACGCGCTTCACCGTGTCGGTGACGGTCCAGAACTCGGGCGAGCTGCTCATGACTCGGTACCGACGATGATCGCAGGAACGACGATCAGATCGCCGTCGCGCCTGGGCGTTCCTGTCAGCGCTTCCTCGGTCGTCAGCGAGGGCATCACGACATCGAGCCGCATCGGTAGCTCGAGCGGTACGGCGTGCGTCATCGGTGGGATGTCGGTCGTGTCGACGCCCGCGATCACGCCGAAGTGCTCGAGCATCGCGCCGAGCTCGCCTTGCATCTTCTCGAGCTCGTCGTCGTCGAGGTGCAGGCGCGCGAGAAACGCAATCTCTTCGACTTCCTTGCGCGTCAGCATCAGGCGCTCATCAGTCGGGTAGTGGTTGCGGCTGGAGCTCGGGTTTGCCACCGAGGCGACCCGCGAGCTCCGCACCCATCTTCAGATAGTCGTCGGCGATCCGGCCGGCGTTCGTGATGTCGCCCTTCTCGAGCGCGACGATCAGCTCCCTGTGATGCGCGCGGACCGTCTCGCCCGGGCCTGCGAGGTTCGCGAGCAGAGGTGTGAAGCCACGGACGCCGTCACGCACGGTGTTGATGAGCAGCAGCATGACCTGGTTCCCCGTCAACGCCGCGAGCGCGACGTAGAACTCGAAGTCGAGATCGAACAGCTCCGCCGCTCCGGTGACCGCGTCTGCGCGATCGGCGAGTGCGCGCAGCTTCGCGAGGCCATCCCGATCCTTGCTCGAGCGTGCTGCTGCGAGTCGCGCGACCTCGCGTCCGAAGATCCTGCGAAACTCGAGGAGGTCGCGAATCAGCTCCGGCTTGCCACCCGCGAGCGGGAGCAGGTGCTGGACCAGCTCGATGCCGCCGGTCTCCATGAAGTTCTGGACGCGCGTGCCATCGCCTTGCCGGATCCGGACGAGGCCGAGGTGCTCGAGCTTCTTGAGCGCCTCGCGCAGCGACGCGCGATTGACTCGCAACCGCTTGGACAGCTCGCGCTCGGGCGGCAGCTTGGAACCGGGCGGGTACTGCCCGTTCAGGATCAGCGAGCGAAGCTGCTCGGCGATCTCCTCCGCCACGCGTTGCTTCTCGACCGGCTTGAGCATCCGCTGCGCAAGAAGGTTAACCCAGCGCGGTCCAACGCAGAAGGCTTGAGACCGCAATGTGCGGCGTGGTACCGGGTGTGGATGTCGGGCCGGGTGCTCGTGATCGACGGGGACCGATCCCACGACGTGTTCGAAGTGATCGGCATCGCCGGTGGCATCGCGCGCGTTCGCTCGGCGTTGCTGTTCGAGGTGGGCGAGGAGCTCGCGGTCCGCATCGAA
This sequence comes from Deltaproteobacteria bacterium, assembly GCA_013813945.1. Lineage (GTDB taxonomy): Bacteria > Myxococcota_A > Polyangia > Haliangiales > Haliangiaceae > JABFXX01. The sequence continues at coordinate 9,532 of JACCQV010000209.1, forward strand.
CACGAGGGCGCGGTGACCGAGACCACGGTCCGCGTGCGCGCGCACGTCGGGCCGGCAGACTCCCGGATCACCGAGCTCGAGATGATCGACGACAAGGCGAACAAATGACGTACGTCGCCGACCTCTCCGACATCTCGTTCGATGCCGAGGGAGAAGACGGCGATCTCGTGCGCCGACAGATCGCCCGGCGGGCATGGACCGATGGGGGCTGGGCGACGGTGATGATCGTGTTCGAGGAGCGCTCGCGGGATCGCGAGTCGTGGCGTGCGCCGAAGTTGATGGTGCTGCGCATGCGGCGCGTCGGCGACGGCTGGAAGAAGCAGTCGTCGGTGACGCTGCCGGCGACGCACGCCGCCGGGCTGCGCGGCGAGCTCGAGCTCGTGGCCGACCGGCTCGTCGCTTCCGACGACTAGCGCTTGGGGCGGTTCATGCGCGCCTCGAGCGCGCGAACCTCGCTGCCGGCGTCGACGTGGTGCGGCATCGCGTCGAGGACCTCGCGGAAGTAACGCAGGGCCTCCTGATCGCGACCAATGATCCGCTCGACGCGACCGAGATAGAACCGCGCCGTCACGGCTTTCGGCGAGAGCTGGATAGCCTTCTGGAGCATCACCCTCGTCGGGTGGGCGGACGCCATCTTGTCCGGCGCGCCACAGAACCGAGCCCACGCGAGCGTCGCGTGATAATCAGCCTCATCCGGGTTGAGCTCGGCCGCCAGCGTGAGCTCGCGAATCGCCGTCTCGATGTCGTCACGCCGCAGCGCCCCCTCGCCCTTGCGATACGCCCCCTCGGACTCGACCATCCGTTGCGTGATCTCATCGGCCTTCGCCTGCTCGGCGCGGATCGCCTTGGCGCCACCGCGCTGGAGAATCGACGTGTACTCGTCGCGGCGCGTGGAGTCCGAGAGCACCGCAAACGCGGTGTTGAGCTCGGCGAACAACCGCTGCGCACGCCGGCCCTCGTCGACGATGCCAAGCGACGACAACCGGTCGGGGTGAAGCTGACGTGCGAGCGCGAAGTAGGCGGTGCGAACCTGCGCCGCGGTTGCGTCACGCGAGATGGCGAGCAGCGCGTAGTGGTCGACATGCTTGTCGAGGAGCGCCAGCTTTGTCTGGATCAGCGCCTCGGCGGCGAGGGTCTGGGCATCGTCCACTCGGAGGCGCGCCGCGGGTGCCTGCGTCGCCGACTTCTTGCGGCCGATCGTGGTCGGTGCGTCCACGGTGACCGCTGCCGGCGCCGGCGCCGGTTGCAGCGTCGTCGGGCGGCGGCGCTGGGTCGTCGCATCGGCCATGCTGGCACGAGGAATCGTCGGAGAGTCGACCGCCTCCTGCACGCGCGATCGCGGCGCCGGCGGTTGGGTTGTCTTCTTGACCGGCCGTGCGTTCGGTTCGGTGATGCACATGTTGCTGCAGACCAGCGCATAGATGACCGCGCGGACCATCCGTAGCTCGAGATCGCGACGTTCGAGCTCGCCGACACCGGCGCCCTGGATCAGTCGTTCGACGACCGCCTGCTCCGGCTCGCCGAAGCCGAACTGCGGGAGATCGTCGAGGGTCTCCGGCTTGAGCTGGAACCACGTTCCGAGCTGGGCGAGCTCGGAGTTGAGACGCGTCTCGGAGACGAACTGCTTGGCACCGAGGTAGACGACCGTGCGGATGTCGAGCTCGCTGCCCGGCACCATCGGTAACGTGATCGAATCATCGATGATGAAGTCGCCGCGATCGAGAGCAAAGGTCCGCGCTGCACGCTGCGCGAGCACGCGGCGCCGGAGCCGCATCGCCTGGTCGGGGGTCAGCCGGGCGGCCTCCGCGAGGACCTCGATCTCCTCGCGCTTCGGGGCGGACGCTTGCTTTCGCACGATGTCGGCGACCTGGGTCGACGACACCAGGTGGCCCGTGAGGGCGACGCGAACGGCAGCATCAGAAGCAAGCGGAGAGGACGCGGCGACGACCACACCCTCGTGGAACGCGATCACGTAGGGCTTGGCGTCCGCGATCACGGTGACCTCGCCGGTGAGCCCTTTCGAGGCCAGTGCCGACAGGGTCCTCCCCCACGGTCGGTCGAGGACGGTGCCCCGGGCTAGCTCGGCCACGTCACCGCCTCCGGCGCCACAGGGCGAGGGCCACGTAGGCAATCGCCGCGATCGTGACGATCACGACCACGATCCCTACGAGAATGGGATCTCCCACGGCGTATCCCCACATGGAACAAGGATGAAAGGCCCCGCGGTTGGAGTCAACGGGCGTCACGATGCTAGAATCGGTACGGGATGAGCACGTCGTTTCCGCTCGACGGCATGCGGGTTCGGTTCGCCGGCGCGACGAATATCGGCCGCAAGCGCGATCACAACGAGGATTCGATTGCCCTGCCGGAGGCCGAACGCCTCTGCATCGTTGCCGATGGCATGGGTGGCCACGCATCCGGAGAGGTCGCCAGCCGGCTCGCGGTCGAGCTGATCGGTGACCACTTCGCGGAGACCGCGAAGCAGCAGACGCTGACCTGGCCCTACAAGGTCGACCGCGACCTGCGGACCCACGTCAACCGGATGATCACGGGCGTCATGCTCGCGAATCTCGAGATCTGGGAGCGCTCCCAGCGCGAGCAGCGGTTCAAGGGCATGGGCACCACATGCGTTGCGATGTACTTCCTCGACGACGCGCTGATCATCGGCCACGTCGGTGACAGCCGTGCCTACCGTCAGCGGCATGCCGAGCTGACCCAGCTCACCGAAGATCACTCGCTGATCAATGACTACATCCGCATGAAGCGGGTCACGCCCGAAGAGGCGGAGAACTGGCCGCACAAGAACGTCATCGTCCGCGCACTCGGCATGAAGGAGAGCGTGCAGGTCGACATCCTGACCGAGAAGCCGCACGTCGGAGACACCTATGTCCTGTGCTCCGACGGACTGACCGGCATGATCAAGGATGATCAGATGCAGCACATCCTGATGAGCGAGCGCGATCTCGATCGCGCCGTCGAGCGGCTGATCCAGGCGGCGAACGAGGAGGGCGGCGTCGACAACATCTCCGTGGTCCTCGCGCGCGTCGAGGCTGGATGACGCGCGCAGCTCTCGTACTCGCATGCCTCGCGCCGATCGCATTCGGGGCGGGCTGCAAGAAGAAGGCGGTCGATCCAGGACCGCCGGCGGACCTCGACACGGCGCCGCCACTGCCGGGGCCCGAGCTCAAGCGTGGTCAGGACGCATGCCAGGCGTATGTCGCTGCAGTGTGCGCATGCACCGCGCCCGCGGCCGCCGAAGCGTGCAGCCTCGCGAAGGCCCTGCCCGATGCACTCCAGGTCGCGACCGAGATCTCGGTGAGCCCGGACTCGAGAAAGCGCGACGTCCTCCAGGCGAACGACAGCGCGCGCAAGACGATCGCGTCGTGCATCGAGCACACGGCGAAGCTACCGGCACTCGGCTGCTAGCCTCAGGTGACGATCGGATCCGCGTCCCCAGGCACCGCGGTCGCACCGGCCCACACGAC
>JACCQV010000211.1 GCA_013813945.1 Deltaproteobacteria bacterium
TATCGCGCGCGGCTGGAACAGCATCACGCCGATGCACCTCGATCTGACGGATCGCGGTCGGGTCGCCACGCCGCCGTGGGCAATCGACGGGTTTCGCGTGATGATAGGCTCCGGCGCATGAGATCGGTGATCGCCGCGGCGCTGGCCCTTGCGGCATGCGCGTGTCCGAACAAGCCGGTCGTCACACCCACGACCGGCGGCACCGGCAGCGGCGGCGGCCCCGTGACCGCGACGTGTGACTCGGTCACTCCGAAGGTCGAGTCCTTGTACCGGGCCGATGGGCAGACGGCCGAAGCGATCGGCGACAACACCACGATGGTGATCGCAGCGTGCCGGCGCACGCCCGACAAGGTCAGCGCGTGTATCGCGAGTGCGACGACCGTCAAGGATCTCGAGACCCAGTGTCTGCCGGGGCTCGATGAGGAAGGTAGTGAAGCCGATGGCCTCGTCCGCTAGCAACTGGATCGCGCGTCCCCGTGTCCTCACCATCATGAAGAGCCTTGTCTTGATCTGCGCGCTGGCCGCCTGCGGTGGCAAGCAGTCCACGGGGACCGGCACCGGCACCGGCAGCGACGAGAATGCCGGCGTTGTCGAGGACACCCGGACCCCGTTCGAGCTGCGGCTCGATGCCGCGTGCGATGCGCTCGGTCCGCGGCTCACGCAATGCGCCGTCGATGACTCGAAGGCGGAGCTCGCAGCGGGCCGGATCACGCAGCAGCAGTTTGCTGACCTGACCTCCGATCAGATGCGTCATGCGCTCGACAAAGACTGGGCGAACAAGTGCAACAAGGCCGACCGTTCGTCGCGCCAGGTTCGTGTGCTCGAGGTCTGCCACGCCGAGGAGACCGCGTGCAGCCCGCTGCTCGACTGTCTCGAGAACCTGAACAAGGAGCCCGCCAAGTAAGTGCGCTATCGTGCGTGGCGATGACCACGCGCGCGCTTGTGTTCTCCGTCGCCGCTGCTGCGGCTCTCGTTCCGGCCTGCAAGAAGGACAAAGACCAGCCCGCTCCACCTCCGGGCGCGGGCAGCGGATCCGCCACGGCCGGTACGGCGACGGGCAGCGCTGCGGCCCGGCCGCGGCCGTCGCAATCGACGCTGCCGCAGATGCCGCTGATGGTGCTCGGCGATGATCTCAAGCGCGCCGCCAAGGTCACGCTCGGGCATGCGCTGTTCTTCGACAAGCGACTGTCGGGAGGCACCGACCGTTCGTGTTACTCGTGCCACGCGAACGAGGACGGGAACGGTGGCGCGCAGCCGATCGCGATCGGGTCGGGCGGCAAGACGCTGACTCGCCACTCGCCGGTGATCTGGAACGTCGGCTACTGGAGCTCCGCGTTCTACTGGGACGGCCGCACGAAGACGCTCGAGGACAACGCCAAGGGCGCGTGGGGTGGAGGCAACATGGGCGCAGCGCCCGGCGCGGACACGCCGGAGAAGACCACCGCTGCGCTCGATGCCAAGGCAGCCGAGGTTGCCGCGATCGCTGCGTTCAAGCCGTTGTTCGAGACCGCGTACCCAGGCACGCCCATCAAGGCGGATCACGTCACGGGCGCACTGGCCGAGTACATGCGCACGCTGATCTGCAACAACACCGCCTACGACAAGTTCGCCGCGGGCGACAAGACGGCGCTCTCCGAAGACCAGCAGCGCGGCCTCGACGTATTCCTCGGCAAGGGCAAGTGCGCGACGTGTCATGCACCGCCGTTCTTCTCCACGGCGATGGGCGTCGAGGGCGGCGCCTACTTCAACGTCGGTATCGGTACGAGCGGCGTTGCCGAGGACAAGGTCGATGTGGGTCGCATGAAGGTGACGAACAAGCCGGAGGACTGGGCAGCGTTCAAGCCACCGAGCCTGCGCAATGTCGCCAAGAGCCCACCGTACTTCCACGACGGCTCGGTCGGCACCCTCGACGAGGCGGTCAAGCTGATGGCGAGCGGCGGAATCGCGAACAAGAACAAGTCTCCGCTGCTCACCGATACCGGGCTCACCGACGCGGAGCGCACCGACCTGCTGGCGTTCCTCAAGGGTCTCGACTGCCCGGGTTCGCTCGAGCCGCCTGCCGCTCAGTAGGGAGTGTTGCTGTTATCCTTGGCGCGCCGCTTCGCATCTTCTTCTTCGACGCGAATCATCAGGTGGATCTCGGTGCCGGCGATCGGCAGCGGGCAGAACCACAGCGTCAGCTCGAGGGCCGGCTTGTCATCGCCGCGGAACACGCGGGCTCGGCGCTCGCACGGCTTGCCGTCGACGTGCGCGGCACGCAGCGCGCGCATCAGACCCGGAACGAACCCGTTGATCGCCGTCTCGGTGAGGTTGAGTCCATCGACGCTGTCGTCGTGGCCGAGCAAGCGCGAGAACGCCTTGTTCGAGAACTCGATGCGGCCTTCGATCGAGACGAGCGCCTGCGGGACGCGTGAGCGCTCGAACGCCGCGACCAGGGTCGCATCGCGCGGGGTCTCGGGCTGGATCGTGCCGCTCGCGCGTCGGCGCCGGCCCATCTCGAGCATGTCCATCACCGTGTTGAGCTCGTAGCGGAACGCTGCGGCCGACCCGTGACGATGCGCGGGATCCTTCGCCATCGCGCGCATGATCAAGGTCTCGAGTGCCTCGTCGAGCTCCTCGCCGCGGCGCTTCGACGGGGGATCCGGCGGCTGGTTGATGTGCGCCATCAGGATCTCTACGACGTTGCCGTCGAAGGGCAGGGTCCCGCTCAGCATCAGGTAGCCGAGGACTCCGAGTGCGTAGACGTCTGCGAGGACGCTCGGCGGTCCGCCGGCCGCGCGCTCCGGTGCGAGGTAGTGCGGGCTTCCGCTGATCTCGTCCTCGTCCTCACCGCCCGGGCGACGCGCGAGGCCGAAGTCGAGCAGGCGCGCGACCCGGCGCCGGCGTGAACCCGCACTGATCTCACCGTTCTCGACGGTGAGCATGATGTTATCGGCCTTGACGTCCCCGTGAACGATGCCGCGGCGGTGGATGTGATCGAGTGCGTCGGAGATCTGCGCGAGGACGTCGCACACACGGCGGACGTTCATCGGCGCGGCGCCCTGGTTGATCAGCGGCTCGCCCTCGACGAGCTCCATGACCATGTAGGCGCCGAACTGTGCGTCCTCACCGAAGTCGACGACCGAGACGATATTGGGGTGCGAGATCTCGCTCGCGAGCTTCGCTTCCTCGTTGAACCGCGCTCGCGCGGCGGTATCCAGCGCGAACGCCGGCGAGATGATCTTCAGCGCGAACGCCTTGCCGAGCTGGAGGTGTCGGGCCCGATAGACCTGGCCCATCCCTCCCTCACCCAGCCGCCCATCCAGCGCATACCGCCCGCCGACCGTGGCGCTGTCCCCCATACAGTCCAATCTAAACCAGGTAGTAGCCAGCCCTGAAGAGGGCGGGAGATAGTTTCGGCCATGAGGTGAGGCCCGGTCGGGCCAGTCTGACCACCCGGCCGTCGGCGTATCCTGCTCGGCATGCCTCGGATTCTCGCTGGCGCGGTCGTCATGCTCCTGGCGTCCACGGCAGCCGCCGAACCCGATCGCGATCGGACGCGAACCGCCATGGAGGATTACTTCGCCGGCGAGAAGCTCGGCGGGTTCACGCTCATGGGCATGGGTGCGGCTGGCCTGCTCGGGGGCGGCCTGATGCTGCGCAGCAGGTACCTCACCCTGAAGGGGGCGTCGTATCCGCTGCTCGGGATCGGAGTGCTCCACATGGCGGCGGGCATCTTCATCTACCTGTCCTCCGACAAGCGGATCGATCAGTTTGCCGGCGAGATCGAAACGGATCCGGCGGCGTTCGTCGCGCGCGAGCGATCGCGCATGCGCGGCGTGTCGACCCAGTTCACGGTGCTCAAGGTCGTCGAGATCGTCTTGATCGCCGGAGGTCTGACGATGGCGGGAATCGGTCACCGCACCGATCGGCCGCGCCTCAAGGGAGCAGGGCTCGCACTCGCCGCCGAGATGACGCTGACGCTCGGCTTCGACATCTGGGCCGCACGCCGCGCCCACTCCTACCGAGACGAGCTAGCCGCGGTCGATGTGCAGGCGAGCATCGATCCGGGTGGCGTGCCCGTCGCACTGATCACGCACACGTTCTCGTTCTAGCCGCGCGGCAAGTCGACCGTGAAGATGCAGCCCATGCCGGGCTGATCGCGCACGTGGATCAGTCCGTCATTGACCTTCACGCCACGCGCACAGATCTCGAGTCCCAGCCCCAGGCCCTTACGATCGGGCGAGCGTTGCTCGAATGGGCGGAACAGATCCTCGGCCTTGCCCGCCGGCAGTCCGCCACACTGATCTTCGATCTCGAACAGGACGCGATCGGCCGTCGCGCGCGTGCGCAAAACGACGTGGGTCCTTGGCTTCGTGAACTTGAACGCGTTCTGCAGCAGGTTCGAAAGCACGGCCTCGAGGATCGAGCGATCCGCATGGATCTTCACATCGGTGGCGATGCGGATCACAGATAGCTCTAGGTTGCGCGCATTGGCTTCCATTGCCGCAGGCACCTCGAGGTCTGCGAGCAGGTCGCTCACCATGATCGATTCGCGCTGATACATCCCGGCGCCGAGCCGAACCTCAGCGAGCTCGCGATCGATGAGGTTGCGTAGTCCCATCAAGCTGCGCGCCAGGACTTTGCCCGTGCTGCTATCGATGCCGACGCTGCCGGTCTTGAGCATCTCGTACGAGAGCAGTCCGCTGTTGAGGTGATTGCGCAGCTCGTGTGCAAGGCGGCCGAGCCGCTCGGTGCCTTCATGCTCACGCAGCCTGCCGTACTCGGTGACGGCGCAGGCGACCGCCTCGTCGAGGCAGGCGTTGAGCGTCTGAAACTCTTCCGTGGTGATCGGTGCGTCGGTCTCCCGCACCAGCTCTGCGATCGCCTGTCCGATGCCGCCGTAGTCCTGGACCACCTGCGCGACCGTGACCCCCCGGCGCAGGAGATCATGGCCGTGCTTGGTCGCGCTCGCGCGGATCGCCTCCGTGCCCTGCGACGCGAGTTGCAGTGTGGCGGTGAGCTGATCGAGAAACAGCGGCACACCGTGCTCGAGCTCGAGATCCGTCGCGCGGGGCGCGGGCCGGCTCGAGATCTTCGCGCGACACCGAGCGACAATCTCCGAGCGCTGAGCGGTGATGAATTCGTGCAGCATGGTCCCCGACAGGCCCCCCGGCCCGACGACGACGAGTGTTGCATGAGCCGGTGCGCTCGACGCGTGAACTACGGTGTAGAGACGTCGGCGTCTCGAGCGCTGGCGCACACCCGATGGATGTAGGGATTCCCGATGGGGCGCGGTACGCTGTCCGATGCGTTCGGCGACCCGACACCCTGTCAGCAGCGTGTAGCTCGACGGGGTCACCCACGGCGACGGAAAACAAGGACATGTGCCAGCTACGAACAAGCCCGCTGCGGATCTATCTGCTGCTGTTGTTGTAGACGGCGACCTTGGTCACACCGAAGCGCTGCTCAAAGCGGGCGCGCTGCAGAGCGCGATCTTCAACAGCGCTAACTTCTCCAGCATCGCGACGGATGCGAAGGGTGTCATCCAGATCTTCAACGTCGGCGCCGAGCGAATGCTCGGATACGCCGCCGTCGAGGTGATGAACAAGATCACGCCGGCCGACATCTCGGATCCCGGAGAGCTGATCTCTCGCGCGAAGGCCCTGAGCGCCGAGCTCGGAACGCCGATTGCGCCGGGTTTCGAGGCGCTGGTGTTCAAGGCGTCCCGCGGGATCGAGGACATCTACGAGCTGACCTACGTCCGCAAGGATGGCACCCGGTTCCCGGCCGTGGTCTCCGTCACCGCGCTGCGCGACGTGCATGACACGATCATCGGCTATCTGTTGATCGGCACCGACAACACCGCGCGGAAGCTCGTCGAGGAGGAGCGCGCGAAGCTCGACCAGCGCCTGCGCGACCAGCACTTCTACACGCGCTCGCTGATCGAATCGAACATCGACGCCCTGATGACGACCGACCCGCGCGGGATCATCACGGACGTCAACAAGCAGACCGAGGCCCTGACCGGCTGCACGCGTGACGAGCTGATCGGCGCGCCGTTCAAGAATCACTTCACCGATCCGGGTCGAGCCGAGGCGGGCATCCACCGGGTGCTGGCCGAAGGAAAGGTGACGAACTACGAGCTGACCGCTCGCACCCGGGACGGGAAGCTCACCGTGGTCTCGTACAACGCGACGACCTTCCACGATCGCGATCGGAAGCTGCAGGGTGTGGTCGCGGCCGCCCGTGACATCACGGAGCTCAAGGAGTTCGAGCTCGCACTGCAGGTCAAGAACGCCGAGCTCGAGGAGGCGAGCCGGATGAAGTCCGAGTTCCTCGCCAACATGTCGCACGAGCTACGTACGCCCTTAAACGCGATCATGGGGTTCTCCGAGGTCCTCAAGGACGGAATGCTCGGCGAGATGACCGAGCAACAACGGACGTTCATCGGCAACATCTTCAGCAGTGGCCAGCATCTGCTCGCGCTGATCAACGACATCCTCGACCTGTCCAAGGTCGAGGCAGGCAAGATGACGCTCGATCTCGAGCCGATCCACGCCTCGTCACTGTTCGCGAACAGTCTGTCGATCGTGCGCGAGAAGGCGATGCTCCGTCGGATCCGACTCGCGATGGATGCGAGCGAGGGCCTCGGATCGATCCAGGTCGATCCTCGCAAGGTCAAACAGATCGTCTACAATCTCCTGTCGAATGCGGTGAAGTTCACCCGTGACGGCGGTCAGGTGACGTTGCACACCCATCGCGTGCCGCGCTCGGCGGTTGGCCAGGCTACCCA
>JACCQV010000225.1 GCA_013813945.1 Deltaproteobacteria bacterium
TGACGAACGAGGTCGTCGCGCCGAAGCACAACAAGTCTCGTACGGTGCCGATGTCAAGACGCCTCGCGGCGTCGCTGGCGTCGCTGCGGCGGCGTGGCTTGTGGGTCGTCGCGGAGGCCGACGGGTCGCCGATCACGTACGACAGGATGATCGACGCCGTCCACGCGATCTACGATCGCGCCGAGGTCGTTCGCCCGCCGAAGGCGCTGCATTGCCTCCGGCACACGTTCGGGACCGCAATGGCTCGCAAGGTGGCGCTGCCGGTGCTCCAGAAGCTGATGGGGCACTCCGATGTGCAGACGACGCTCCGCTACGTGGACGTGAACGAGGACGACAAGCGCGAGGCGATCGCGGTGGTGTTCGGGTCGCCGGCCACCGCCGCGCAAGCCACGCGCAAGCAGGAAGTCGAACTCGATGGAGGAGGCGGATAACTCCGCGAAACTTGGGGTGATCAACGGGGCTCGAACCCGCGACATCCAGGACCACAACCTGGCGCTCTACCAACTGAGCTATGACCACCGTCGGACGGTTTTTCTACCTGAACCGACCGCGGACCGCAAGGCTGGGAATGATCACCGCACATCAAGTGCTTGCAGGCCGATGACAGCCCTCCAGGCTGCTGCTTGTCGTGGGGGCTCGTCTTCGTCGGATCCCCCCGTCCCCGCCAGCCGCGACACGGGTCGTCCCGGCTGCGACGCGCTGCGGACGACTTGCTCGTGCAGCAGATCACGCTGTCGAACCTGCTGGACTGACCGCGCTAGGTCTTCGCGCGGCGCGACGCCATGATCTTGACGAACGACTTGCTGCGGATCTCTTCGAGCGAGAGGCCGGTCAACAGCGCCTCCTCTTCGGTGACCGCACCGCAGGCGATGCCGCGCAGGAAGTAGTTGAGCAGGCCCTGGCCGGTCGCCGCGTCGTCGAACACGTCGCCGACGAGCGTCGCTTGCGCGGCCTTGTCGACGAAGTTCTTGAGGCGCTCGGATGCGGGTGCGAGCCCGTCGAGGAAGAACGAATAGACGGCGCCGTAGCGGGTAGGCAGCTGGCCTGGATGCAGATCCCAGCCCTGGTAGAAGCCATTGACGAGCGAGTGGCGAACGTCGTCGGCGTGCAGGCGCCACGCCGCGTGGACCGCGTTCCTGTTGTCGCGCTTCTGCAGGTCGGAGAGGTCGTTCCCCTTGTGCACGGCGATCGGCATGATGTTGGTGGCACCGTCGGAGAGCATCACGCCGGTACCGGCGAACGACACCTTCATGACGTGCTTCGCAAAGTCGCACGCCGGGTGGCGCATCTTCTGGTGCGCGGCGGTGATGTCGCAGTTCGCAGTGTAGTCGTAGGTTCCGAAGTGCGCCCCGGTCAGGCGGCCCTCGGCGGCGCGGTGCAGGCGCGGGAGGATCGAGCGGCCTTGCGGATCGAGGATGCTCTGCGTCGTCTCGACCATGAACTCGACCTTGAGCGCGCCGTGCTCGAGGCTGAGCCGGTCCTCGAGGACTTCGAACACATCGACGAGCGTCTCGACGTCGACCTTGCTCATGATCTTCGGGAGCGTCACCACGAAGTTTCCGGGCAGGTGACCGTTCGTCTTGTCGAGGAGCTCGGTCAGGAACACGTCGAGCGTGCGCAGCGAGCGTGCCGCGAGCTCGCGCGTCAGTGGCTTGATCCGGATGCCCAGGAACGGGGGCAGCGTACCCGCGACGTAACCGGCGGCGACTTGCTGCGCGGCGGTCGTCGCGTGGCCGTCTTCCTCGTCATCCGGCCGGTTGCCGTAGCCGTCCTCGAAGTCGATGCGGAAGTCCTCGACGGCTTCTCGCGCCAGCTTCTCGCGAACACGCTCGTAGACCTTGGGCGCAAGGTCGCCCTTGATCCCGATGGCCTCGGCGAACGTCGCGGCGTCGGGTGCGTAGGCCTCGAGCGAACGGACGGCGAGCTCACCGAGCTTGCGGGCCGTGTCCGAGGTGAACAGGTGGGCTCCACCGTAGACGGTGTGCACGGGCTGTCGGGCACCAGAGTCCCCTGGATAGCGAGCCAGGACGCGGCTCTGAGCGCGCTGGACGCGGTCGAGGGCCTTGGCGAGCTTCTTCTCGGACAGTGACGTTCGAACCGACATGGCCGCGTTTGTATCCCACTCGCGAGGGCGTGTGGGGAACATGAGGCGTGCCCGACGCTGGCGTTAGCTGCCGCGATACGTCGAGTAGCCATAGGGCGAGAGCAGCAGCGGTACGTGGAAGTGCTGCGTGCCATCCGCCACCGTGAACTGGATCTCGACGACGGGGAAGAACGTCGCGAGGCCGAGCCCGTCGAAGTACAGCCCGGTCTGGAACCGGATGCGGTACCGCGCCGCGACCAGCGTTCCAGCAGGGGTCAGGGACTTGAGCCGGCCATCGTCATCGGTGATGCCTGCGCCGACGAGCTTCCACACGCCTTGATCGGCGCGCTCGAGCTCGATTGCGATGCCCTTGCCGGGACGGCCCTGCGCGGTGTCGAGAACATGCGTCGTGATCATCCGAGCTCTCCGATCAGCTTGGCCAGGCGAAGGCGCGTGATCTTCATCTGTTCCTCGGCTGCCGTGCGCAGCTCGTCGGCGGCCGTGTTGCCGAGTCGCGCGCGGAGATCCGCGAGCATCGCGTCGGCGCTGCGCCCGGAGGCACACACGATGAACAGAAAGCCGTGCTTCGCGTCGTACTCGCGATTCGCGTCTGCGAGCTCCGCTAGCGTGGTCGCAGCTGCACTCGCTGCCTCCTTTTGTTCATCCGTCGACCACGCGGCGTCACCGTGCGCCGGGACCTTGGCCTCGCCGATCCTGGCGTGCGCACCGAACGCTTCGCGATGCTCTGCCTCGCCGAGTGACCACCAGACGCGCTCGGCGGTACGCAACACGGCGGTCATATCCTCGAACGGACGCGCTGCGGTCATCGCAGTGGCCCATGCAGTCGAGCCATTGGTCCGGCGCAGCGCCGCTCGCGCCTCGACGGAGGACAGCGCATTGAGCCTGCTGATGCCATCCGCGGCATCGCCCGCCAGGACGCCCCACGCACGGAGTCGAGCGACGCCACCGCATGGATAGACGGAGAGCCGGAGGTGGGTCACCGGCCCGATGCGCCGCAGCTCGTCGTCGAAGGTGTGGCGCGTGTGGGCCTGCATCGCGGTCGACAGCAACGTGCGCCAGCCCGTGAGCTTGTCCACCGCCACGCCAGGAGCGTGCACACCTTCGATCGAGGCGCGTGCCGGCGCGTTGCCCTTGAAGTGCGATGTGTCGAGCAGCAAGCGTTCGATCGTTCCCGCGGCGGCGAGCCGGATGATCGCCCAGTCGTTACCAGGGCCGCGGCGTCGCCGGGTCTCCCAGCCGTCCGCCATCGAGAGCGACGGACCTGCCTTGATCAGGTTGTTGCGAGATCCGAAGAACATGTCACTGCAAGTCTCGACGACCGCGCCATTCTCGAGCGCGGCAAGATCGATCGCACCACCAAGCGCGCGCACCCTGGACCACTGGGGAACGGCATGCCCGTGAATGCGGAGGCGGGCGACGCCGCCATCGGGGAAGATCTCGAGCCGCAGGTGCGTGAACCGCGCACGACTGTCGATCTCGAACATGTTCTTGCTGTCGCCCTGCAGCGGCGAGCGCGGCAACAGCTCCGTCCACGTCGCGGTCTCGAGTGCGAGCAGGTCGAGCGGATCATCGATCTCGGTCGCGTGGATCGCACACGACGCCGGGTAGTTGCCGCGAAACCACGCGGTGTCGACGACGATGCCGCGGATCACGCCCGGCAGCCCGAGACGGATCAGACACCAGTCGTGGATCGTGCTGTCGGGACCCGGGGCCACGCCATCGATGGGTCGGAACCGCCGGGTCTCCCAGCCGTCCATCCACTTGCCGCGATCGGTGTAGAGGTGGTCCTTCCACACGGCCGCAGCCGGCTTGAGCAAGTTCTCCTTCTCGGCGAAGAACTCGTCGTTGCACGCGATCGCGGCACCGCCGACGGTTTCACTCGCGAGGTCGGGCAGGTCGAGAAATCCAGGCTCGCTCATAGCAAAGCTCCCAGCTCGGTTGCGAGCGCTCGGCCCGCTTCAGCGACACGACGCCCGCGCAGATACGTCGCGTGGACCGATCCACGCAACGTCTCGCCCGCATAGGGCGTCACCTTGTGACGATGATGGACCGATTCGGGCGTCACCGTCGTCGTCGCTGTGTCGTCGAACACGACGAGGTCGGCGTCCGCTCCGGCCGTGATCGATCCCTTGCGTCCGGTCAGTCCCGCGAGGCGTGCGGGTCCGGCGCACATCCAGCGCGCGATGTCCGACAGGGAGTGGCCACGTCGCGATGCCTCGGTCCACACGACCGGCAGTGCGAGCTGCAGTCCCGACACTCCGCCCCACGCGGCCACGAAGTCGCCGACCTCGAGCGCCTTGAGGCCGGGGCTGCACGGCGAGTGATCGGAGGCCACGAAGTCGAGCGTGCCATCGGCGAGTGCCTTCCACAGCAGCTCGCGATTCGCCTCGCTGCGAATCGGGGGAGCACACTTGAACGGTGTTGCACCGTCGGGAATCGTCTCCGCCGTGAAGTGAAGGTAGTGCGGACAGGTCTCCGCCGTGAGCGGCAACCCGTTCTTCTTCGCCGCCGCGAGCAATGGCAGCGCCAGTGCTGCCGAGTGATGCACGATGTGTGTGCGCGCGCCGGTCGCGCGACACAGGCCGGTGATCATCGCGATCGCCTGCTCCTCGGAGGCCTCCGGTCGCGACGCGAGATACGTGGCGTACTTGCGCGGATCGGCATCCGCGAGCCGCCTCGTCGCGGCGTCGATCGGGCCCGCGACCTCGGCGTGCACCAGCAGCGGGACACCGAGCCCCGCGAGGATCTGCATCGCAGGCGTCAGCTCACGCTCGCCTACCCAGCCGAACTCCTCGACACCGGAATCGACGAGGAAGCACTTGAACCCGCGCACACCGTCGGCGACCAGACCGGCGAGCTCTCCGGCGTTGCCCGGCACGACGCCACCCCAGAACCCGACATCGACGGCGCACTGCCCGCGGGCCGCCGCGCGCTTCGCAGCGAACGCCTCGCGTGTCGTGGTCGGCGGGATGGAGTTGAGCGGCATGTCGACCAGCGTCGTCACACCACCGATCGCCGCAGCGCGCGTCGCCGTCGCGAAGCCTTCCCACTCGGTACGGCCCGGCTCGTTGAGATGGACATGCGTGTCGACGATTCCAGGCAGGACCACGAGCTCGCCGAGATCCTCGAGG
>JACCQV010000229.1 GCA_013813945.1 Deltaproteobacteria bacterium
GTTGCGGAGCCGGCCATTGGCATCACGTAGCTCGACGAGAAACAGCGCGAGCCCGCGGCTGCCTTCGCCGTTCCCGTCGGGGCGTGCGAGCGTCAGGGCCATCTCGGCCGTGGTCGCCGACGTGAACCACTTGGTGCCGTAGAGACGCCACTGCTCGCCGTCCTTCTTCGCCACGGTCTCGCTCTGCGAGACATCCGAGCCGCCGGTCCGCTCGGTCATCCACTGCCCGCTCGTCCACATCACGGCAGGATCGCGGCTCGTCAGCAGCGGGATGTATTGATCGATCAACGCCTGGTTGCCACTTCCGAGGATCGTGCGCGCTGCGCCATCTGTCATCGCGAGCGGGCACGAGTACACGTCGAGGGATGGGCCGAGCACGTGGACGATCGCGAACTGGTGGGTTCGCGCGAAGGGGCCGTGCTTGGTCTCGTACGCGGCGGCCACCATGCCGTGCTTCGCCGCGAGGACCTGTGCCTCACGCCAGAGCGGAGACACCTCGATCTTGTCGATTCGATTTCCCCACGCATCCCACTGGATCAGGACCGGCTCGTTCAGGCGATCTGCGAGCTGCTTGCCGTAGTACTCCACGGCGAGATCGCCGAGCTCGTGCAGCTCACGGGCGACCTCGTCGCCGCCGATGTGGCGGGCGATCCACGACGGCAGCAGCGGATCATCATCGAACTGGTTGCCGAGGCGAGGTGGTTCCTGGAAGAACGCCATGCCGAGAACGTACCGCGGTAACCTCATCGCGTGAACCTGCTACTCGTCGAGCCGGGCGAGGTTGCCGACGATGCGACGGTGGCGCTCGCCGACCGCCGGGCCGAGCACCTGCGACGAATCGTCGGGGTGACGATCGGTCAGACGATCCGGGCCGGCATCGTCGGCGGCAAGCTCGGGACCGCCGAGGTCAGCTCCGACGACGGCACCACGATGATCCTCCGTCTCTCGCTGACGGCCCCCGCCTCGCTACCGCTTCCGATCGAGCTCGTCCTCGCGATGCCGCGACCCAAGGTCCTGACCCGCGTGATCGAGACTGCCGCCGCGTTCGGGGTCGCACGCATCGATCTCACCAATGCCTGGCGGGTCGACAAGAGCTACCTGGCGTCACCGCGGCTCGCGCACGCGGCGCTCGCCTATGCGCTGCGGTTCGGCGCGGAGCAAGGCGCGACGACGCACGTCCCGCCCCTCGCGATTCACGATCGGTTCATGGGCCTGGTCGATTCGCGCTGGCCCAGCGCAACCGGTGGGACCCCGGCGACGCGCCTGCTCGCGCATCCAGGTGCGCCACCGATCGAGCAGGCGGCGCTGACCTGGCCGCTCGCGGTCGCGATCGGACCCGAGGGCGGCTGGATCCAGCGCGAGATCGACACGTTCGTCGAGCGCGGGTTCACAGCGGTCTCGATCGGCGCGCCGATTCTGCGCGTCGAGGCTGCGCTCTCTGCGACGCTCGGCCAGCTGCTGCTACTGCAGCGACGCACCGACCTCGGAGGTTGAGCGCATCGAGGAGACGACCTCGTCGTAGCCTCGCGTGGGGCACCCCGGCAAGGTCATCGCCGTCGTGTACTCCGTCATCGCGTTCGCGCCGATGACGGCGGTGATCACCTAGAACTTGTAGCTGAGACCGACGCGCAGGTAGAGGATGTAGTCGCTGTCGGCCATCGGGCCCGAGAACAGGCCGGTGAACAGCGCGCGCTCGCTCTGGAACGGAGCGCCCTCGAGGATTCCGTACACGTTCCAGCGCTGGTACGCGGCGATCTCGGCCGCGACCGAGACGAGGAAGCGTGCACCGGCGTCGCGGCCGAAGAAGTCCGAGCCGGTGTTACCGGTCAGGTCCTCGACGCGCTCCTTGTCCTCCTGGGTGAACGTGCCCGGATCGGTACCCTCGGTGATCGCCTTGTAGCCGACGCAGGTGTCGGTCGGATCCTTGGTCTCGAACCCGTTCGTGTTCGACGGCTTCAGGTCGGGGCAGTGGCGGTCACTCCAGAACTCGAGGTACGCGCGACCGGTGATCGTCACGCGGGACAGCGCGGTCAGCGACGCCGCGACGCCCGCATCCCACGTCACGCCGTTACGGGCCGAATCGTCGAGCAGCTTCGAGCCGAACCACAGCTGCGTGAACAACGCGGCCGAGAACGGCTCCTTGTCCGCCAGCATCATCCGGCCACCGAGGCCAAGCTCGCTTCGGGCGAACATGGTGCGAACGCCGACGTTGGCATCGAACCCGAACGTGTTGGCGACCTTGCCGGCGCCGACCGTGATCCGCGCGGTGAGGAAGTACGGATAACCGGCATCGAAATCGACGGTCGAGCGACCGCGCGGCAGCGTGCGTGCACCGTGCGACGACAGCCCGCGCTGCTCGGCGACGAGCTCGGACTCACTCTTGCCCGCGATCGCGAGCTCGCGCGACACCGTCTGCGTCTTGCCGCCCTCGATTGTCAGGGTCTGCTCGAACGGCTGGAAGCCGGGAGCCTCGATGCGCACGACGGTCTCGCCGACCTCGACCTCGATGTCGATCGGCGTCTTGACCTCGGTGCCGTCCTTGTCCTTCGCCGGCAGGCCGTTGATGAGGACGTTGGCCGCGGGCGGCGTCGACAGGATGCGGAGGCGACCGACCGCCTTGAGATCCGCCTGCACCGTGACCGACTGACCGGCCTCGATCCGCACCTTCTGCTCGAACGACTTGAAGCCAGGGAGGCGGACCATCACCGGGTGCTCGCCCGCGCTGAGCTTCTTCTCCTGCGGGACCTTGCCGACCGCCGCACCGTCGATGAACACCTCGGCCTCGGGAACCGTCGAGACGACCTTGAGGATGCCTGTGTCGCCGGGGGCCTCGGGGTTGAGATCGAACTTCACGATCTGCGAGCCACCCGAGGTGACCTGCACGCGCTTCTCACCGCTCTGGAAGCCCGGTGCCTTGACCTGGATGATGTGCTCGCCCGCCTTCACGTCCTTGATGTCGACCGGGACCGTACCCATGTCGGTGCCGTCGATGAAGGCACGCGCGCCCTGCGCATCGGACAGCACGCGAACCACACCGACGCCGCCGGACATCAGCGCCGCGAGCTCCGCGCGCACCTTGGTCTGCTTGTCGGCGGTCACCTGGACGGTCTGGCGCCACGGCAGACCCGGTGGCTTCTTGACCTCGATGACGTGCACGCCCTCGATCACGTTGTTGATCACGGCCGGCGTGTTGTCGGGGTGCTTGTTGCCGTCGATCGAGACCTCGGCGTCAGGGACGTCGGCATCGACGATGATCGTTCCGTACTTCGGCTTCGCGATCTCCTTGAGCGATGGAACGACCGTCTGGGTCTGGTTGTTCGCGACCTCGACCCACTGCGAGAGCGGCTCGAACCCATCCTTCTTGATCTCGAGCAGGTGGCGGCCCGGCGTCGTGGTCACGACGACTGGAACCTGGCCCTGCGGCTGACCGTCCAGGATCACGGTGGCGCCGTTCACATTCTTGTCGGCATCGGCACGGACGTCGATCCGCGGAGGATCCTGCTTCTTCACGAGCGGAACGAACAGCTCTTGAACCTTCTTGAGCTTGCCGACCGTGAAGGTCCGCGTCGTCGGGTCGTAGCCCGCGGCTTCGATCGTCACGGGGAAGTTGCCGTTGATCAGCTTGCCCGTCCACGGCGTCACGCCGACGGCACCGCACGCCTTGTCACCGATGTAGACCGTCGCGCCCTGCGGGGCGGAGTCGATCTTCACCTTGTACCTGCCAGTTTTTTGCGCCGGGCAGCTCTGCGCGTGCGCAGGACCCGCGAACAGGAACAGCATCACGAGCGTGACTGATGCATAGAACGCACGAATCATCGTCATCGAAACCCCTCGGTAAACGGACGACATCAGCGTAACAGAGTCACGCGCGTCCGCGGCCATGCGTGCGCATTTTCACAGGATCTGGCAGGGCCAGATCGGATCACTTATTGAACGATGCGCGACGCGAGCGCGCCGAGCAGCGCGAGGCCGGCAATGATCCGGTAGATGGCGAAGCCGACCAGATCGTGTGAGCCGAGCCACTTGATGAGCCACGCGATCGCCACATATCCACTGAGCGCGGCGACCCCGGTCCCGACCGCCAGCGCGGGAAGGGCATCGCGCCCGAGGACCCGGAACGCTTCACGCGCCTCGAAGATGCCGGCCCCGGCGATCGCGGGGATCGAGAGCAGGAACGAGAACCGGGCGGAGTCGCTGCGCGAGAAGCCGAGCAGGAGCGCCATGCAGATCGTCGCGCCCGACCGCGAGACACCGGGAACGAGTGCGAGCGACTGGGCGAGGCCGACGATCAGGGCATCGGTGAGCGTGATCCCGGCGAGCGGCCGGTGCTCGGTGCGGCCATTCGCGATCCGATCGATGATCACCATGACGATGCCGACGAGGATCAACGCGCCCGCGATCACGTAGAGCGAGCGAAGGTCGCCCTCGATGTGCTTCTTGAACGTCAGGCCGAGGATCACGATCGGCACGGTGCCCGCGGCGAGCAGCCACGGCAGCCGTCCGTCGGGGCTCGACGGGTCACGCATCATCGCGACCGGCAGGTGGATCAGGTCCTTCGCGAAGTACGCGAGGACCGCGACCAGCGTACCGAGCTGGATCACCGCGGTGTATGCAGCGCCGGGGTCGGGTTGACCGAACAGCGAAGGAACGATCCGCAGATGGGCCGTCGACGAGACGGGGATGAACTCGGTCAGCCCCTGGACGAGGCCGAGCAGCGCCGCAAACCACACCGGCATGACGACACGCTAACATCACAGGCGCGGCGAAGCGGACGAGCTACCATATGACTGACGTGAGATGGGCCCTCCCCCTGGTTCTCGCAGCGTGCTCGAGTAGCGCGGCGCCCCCCGCCCGCCACACCGGACCCGCCCGTGACGGATCCGCCGGCGGCGAGCTCGCCTCGACCGCGCCAACCGAGCGCGAGTGCGAGCAGCTCGTGGCACACGCGGTGGCACTGGGGGCCGCGGAGCGCACGGGTCGCCCACCCGACCAGCTCCCCACCGAGGCCGATCAAGAACACGTGCGAACCAGGTTACGTCCGTTCATCGACGCGTGCCGCGCCCTCCCTCGCGACAGCTATCGATGTGCGATCGCGGCGACCGCGATGGCGGAGCTAGCCGCGTGTCACTCGACGCCCACGAGCTCGACCTCGAACAGCAGCGTCGCGCCGGGGGGGATGACGCCACCCGCTCCGCGATCTCCGTAGCCGAGCGCCGGTGGGATCAGCAGCGTGCGCTTGCCGCCGACCTTCATCGTGGCCACGCCCTCGTCCCAGCCCTTGATCACCCGCCCCAACCCGAGCGGAAAATCGAACGGTCGGCCGCGGTCATGCGAGCTGTCGAACTTGGCGCCCTTCGCACCGTTCTCCCAGAGCCAGCCCGTGTAGTGCATGACGCACTTCTGGCCCTTGGCCGGGCTGGCTCCACTTCCAACGACCGTGTCGTCGTAACTCAGTCCACTGGGCGTATCCGTCATTGAAGCGCATCCTACACAAACCCGCCGGCCCGAGCGAGCGCGACCCCGTACACCGCGATCGCACCCGCCGCGCGCAACGGGAGCGCTGCAGCGGCGAGCGTCGCGCCGGTGGTGACGACATCGTCGACGAGAACGATCGTGCGTCCCGCGACGTCGCAGGGATCGCGGACCGTGAACGCGCCGCGCAGATTTTCACGCCTGGCCGCCGCAGACAGCTTGCTCTGCGCGGGCGCACCACGGATCCGCCGGAGCAGCGAGCGCGGTGAAGGCAACCCGCCGGCCGCACATGCGTGGACCGCGAGCAGCCAGGCCTGATCGTAGCCACGCACGAGTCGACGCCGCCAGTGCAGCGGGATCGGCACGACGATCGCAGCATGCTCTTCGACGACCGCTGCGAGGAGCGGTGCCCACAATGGCGCGACATCGCGCGCGACGTGTGCACCATTCGCGAACTTGAGCCGCTTGATCGCCGCAGCGAGCTGACCGCCGAACTGCCATGGCGCGAGAATCTGGTCGAGCGGCAACGGCATCGTCGCGCAGCGTCGACACAGCCCGCCCGTCGTGGGTTCGGCGCAGCGGCCGCACGCGGTGCCGACCTCGACGAGGGATCCGACGCACGCGGAGCACAGCGTGGAGGCGGGCTCGGTGCACGCAGCGCATTGAGGGGCGAAGAGCCAGTCGAGGACCATGCGACGGTTTCGAGCCGGCCCGGGAGCGGTTGCGTGCTAAACGAGGCGCCGACCGTGATCGACAGGAGCTACGTCTACGACCCCGGCTTCATTGATGAAGCCGCGAACGCCGAAATCCTGGCGTGGCTCGCGACGTTGCACCCGTTGTGGGAGATGCGCTACTCGACCCGGCGCCCCCCGCCGGCCGGCAAGCAGCAAAAACCCCTGCTCCGCCCGGTCTACTGGCTCGGGAACTGGCAGTTCGCCTGCCTCGGCTACTACGAGCCGCCCAAGCGCACGTTCAACGCTGCGATCGCGGCCGAGCCGTTCCCGCCCGTGCTCGCGCGGCTCGTGCAGACGATCGAGCGCCGCGTACGCGCCGGGTTTCCACCGCCGATCGTCCCGCGCCGCTGGCATCTCAACACCTGCCTCGTGAACTTCTACGGGGATCGCGAGGACGCCGGCAAGACCGTCGATGTCGCGCGCGTCGGCGAGCACCGCGACTTCGAGCCTGGCCCCGTCGCATCGCTATCGCTCGGCGAGCGAGCACGCTTCCAGTTCGTCCGACGCGGCGCACGCGATGCCCCGCCGGTGCGGACGCAGTGGCTCGAAGATCGCTCACTGCAGATCTTCGGCGGGCCACGCTGGAAGGACGAGCTTCTCCACCGCGTCCAGCGCGTCGACGACAAGCACGATCTCGATCTTCCCCCGAAGCTCGACGGCTTCCGCACGCGCCGTGTGAACTTCACGTTCCGCTACGTGCCCGATGAGCACGTGATCCCGTTCAAGCAGCTCCCACCGCGCGAGCGCGATGATGTGCGCGAGTACATCGCGACGCTCGCGAAGAGCTCCGCGTTCTTCAAGGCCGCGCTGGCGAGCGAGCCGGCCGGACGAACAGCGGCTTCTCGGTAGCAGCTGGGGGCGCCGAGATCCCGAGCAACGCGGCCACGGTTGGTGCGACCTGCAGCTGCGAACCACTCGAGCTCTGCGGTGCCACGCCTGGCGCCATCACGATGATCGGGACGTGGCGATTGTCATCGTTCGGACCATCGTGCTGGGTGCCGGTCTCGTAATCGGTGATCACCCAGCCGCGCCTGGGAACGATGAACAGATCGCCCGACTCGCCCGGCACATTCGCGAAGCACACCGCGCGCTCGAGCGCTGGTCGCTTTGCGCAGCCGCCGTCGACATCCTCCGCCCGGAACACGGCCTCGATCCCCTGCGCGCGGCTGACGACGCCGGTCGCCATCAGCACCGCGCCTCGCCGGTCCTCTGCGCCGAGCAGCGCGAGCTTCGGCGAGAAGTACAGCTGGTTCGAAGTCACGCTCGCGACCCATGGTCCCTCGCGAACCAGCAGCGTCGAGAGCGCGTGTTCGACCGCGGCCTGGAGCTCCTTCGGGGGGATCCGGCGTGCACCCTCGGTCCCGCCGCGCTCGATGAGCGGCGTGGCACCGTGATCGCTCGTCATCACGATCGCCCAGCCGGTCTTGCCGACCTTTCTGTCGAGCGCATCGAACAGAACGGAGAGCCGAGCATCGAGGCGCAGCGTCAGATCGAGGACCTCCCACGAGTCCGGGCCCCACGTGTGCCCGACGTAGTCGTGCGCGTTGAGGCTGATCGCGAGCAGGTCCGGAATGTCGTCCTCACCGAGGTGCATCGCGTCGATCGCGGCGAGCGCGCCATCGAGGACGACCTCGTCGCCGTACGGAGTCACGGGAATCGCATCGAGATCGACCACCGGATGCGGGAACTTCGTCCCGAGTCCGTGGACGTCGCCCTCGCCCGGGCCGTCATCCGGGATCTTCGTGTGCCGCGCGAGCAGCTCCGCATCGAGCGGCGTCCACGTCTGTCCCACGAACCGCGTCGCAGGCTTCTCGCGTGCGAGGTCGAACAGCCAGTCTGGCGGCGCAAACGCGTATGCCTTGCTCGTCGTCATCCCGCCCGCGAGTGCCTCGAACCAGATCGCGAGCTCCGGTGACCTGCCGGCGACCAGCGTCGCGGCGCGTGCCTTGAGGGCGACGGTGACCGAGTGCGCCTTCGGCGTCTCGCGCCGCATGACATCTGCGATCCCATCGACGCGCAACGCGTGCGACGAGCCGAAGTCGTCGATCAGCGCTCCGCGCTCGAGAACCGAAAACGTGCGTGCGTCCGGGTCGTGCTCCGCCGGGCGCGTCACCCCGTCGGCCCGGCGATACCACTGGTTGCCGACGATCCCGTGGACGCTCGGCGGCGCGCCCGTTCCGATCGATGCATGACCCGACGCCGTGAATGTGTTCGCGTGCGGCAGCTCGCCGGTCGCATACGCACCATCGCGCAGCAGTCGTGCGAAGCCGCCGCGAAACAGCGCCTTGTCGCGCTCGAACGCCCACGTCGGCAGCTGGTCGATCACGAGGAGGACGACGATCTTCGGCCGAACCACCGGCTTCGGTGCGACGACCGACGGGCGGCAACCGAGCACGGCGACGGCAAGGACGACGGCGAAACCGCGATTCACGCACTCACATCCTACACGGCGCGGCGTATGTTCGCGGCATGTCGCTGACCGACCGTATCGCTCCGCTGTGTGATCTGCTGCTCGGTGCTGCCTACGCGGACGAGGACTTCAAGGATCGCGAGCGCGAAGAGGTCCGCGACATGCTCGTAGACCTCTCTGGCGCGAAGCTCACGCCGGAGATCGAGGAGCGGATCGCCTCGTTCGATCCCAAAGCCTACGATCTCGCCAAGACCGCCGGCGTGTTCGCGAGCGACACCGATGACGAGCGACGCCGCCTCCTGTTCCTGGTCGCCGCCGTCAACGACGCCGATGACGAGATCGATTTCGCCGAGGACGAGTATCTACGAGCACTCGCCAACGCCTTGTTCCTCCCGGCCGACGCCCTGAAGGGCATGACGATCGAGATGGAAGAACAAGAGCAGCGCGAGGTCTTCCAGCAGATCCGCAAGGGGCCGCCGCCTCCGCCGATCCCGAAGAAGGCGCAGTCCGTCGACGTCGACGTCGACTAGTGCCACCGGGTGGAATCGCACCACCTCGCCAAGATTCGGAATCTCGGGTCGCGATCTACGCGCGGGGGCATCGTCGGGATCCAGGGGATTGCACCCTGCACGGCCGCTTTGTAAGAGCGGTCCCACCCCTAGGTGAGCTGATCCCGAAATCGCATGGAGCACTCGCCCGGAGTCGCACCGGGGTGACGCGGGTTGCAGCCGCGTGCCTAACTCTTCGGCCACGAGTGCGCGGCGCCCCTGACGAGAATCGAACTCGCCTGATTCGGATGGACAATCCGCCGACGTCACCAGACGCCTCCAGAGGCAAACAAACTTGGTGGACCACGCAGGGAATCGAACCCTGATCTCCGCGTTGCAAGCGCAGCGTCTTCCCGTTAGACGACGAGCCCAGTCAGAAGGGGAGGATCGATTCGAACGATCAACCTCGAGCGTTCAGAGCGCTGTGTTCTGCCAGTTGAACTACTCCCCCACGAGAAAACCTGGATGCGGCGGCCGCACGCTTTACCGGCATGACGGCCACCGCATCTCTTCACACGATCTCCGTTCCCTCCTCGTGATCGATCTCGCCGGCCCAGTACACGTAGTCACGCCACGCGTCCGGAACCGACTGAGTGCTCACCCGGATCTGCACCGACGGAATCCACGCCGGCCGCATCGGGGTCGTGCGGAGCAGCATCTTCGCCTCTGCCGGGGTGCGGTTCGCCTTCTTGGCGTTGCACACGTAGCAGCAGGAAACGATGTTCTCCCAGGTCGTACGACCACCGCGCGAACGCGGGATGACGTGGTCGTACGTGAGCTCGTCGATCTTGCACTTCACAGCGCAGTACTGGCACCGGTAGCCATCACGCGCGTAGATGTTGACGCGCGAGAACTTCACCGGCTTCGAGTGCCGACGGAACGACTTGCGCAGCCGTACGACTGCCGGGACCTTGACGATCATCGACACCGCGCGGATCTCCGCGTCGTACTCCTCGACGATGTCGACCTTGGCGAGCGTCATCAGGACCATCGCCCGCTGCCAGGAGATGATCTTGATCGGCTCGTAGCCCTGAGACAGCAGCAGCGTACGCGTAGACTCGACGTGCATCATGGCGCGTCTCCTTCATCTCCGGAACGTGACGTGAAGCGGGCGCCGGATCGCGCCGCATCACCGGCCCGCAACACGCGGGCAAACTTGCGAGAGCCTCGTTGCTCTCTGGTGCCGCCGGCCGGATTCGAACCGGCACTGAATGGTTTCTGGAACCACCGACTCTGCCGTTGGTCTACGGCGGCAAGAACTGTGCAGTGCGGTGCCGCCGGCCGGATTCGAACCGGCACTTCGTGGAGTTTGAAACCACTGACTCTGCCGTTGGTCTACGGCGGCAAGTCGCTCGTGCCGCCGGCCGGATTCGAACCGGCACTGCATGGCCTCTCAGACCACTGACTCTGCCGTTGGTCTACGGCGGCATGGTGCGAGCAGAGCTCGCGTTCGTTGCGGAGGCCGGAGTCGCACCGGCGTGGCCTGGCGTATGAAACCCGGCTGAGAACTCGCACTCTCCCCGCACAAGTCCTGGTGGGAACGCTGGGACTCGCACCCAGTTGGTCGTCGGACGACTGCTTTACAGGCAGCCTCGGTCAGCTCTACCGTCAACGCTCCCCTGGGGTGATCGACGGGACTCGCACCCGCTTCTCCGTGGTCCACATCCACGTGCCTCGACTGCTTCGGCATCGATCACAGTCCGCCTCGAAGGAATCGCACCTTCGTCGCTCGGTTATCGGCCGAGTGCTCTGCTGTTGAGCTAGAGGCGGAAAAAGGAAGCCGCGCACTCCGCGTGGATTTGAACCACTCGGGCTTTCACCCTTCACCGGTAACCATCTCGCTCCGGCTCGCATCAGCGAACGAGGCAAGTGCTCGACGGCAAGGAGTGCGCGGCAGGAAACAGTGCATGCAGGCAGCTGGACTCGAACCAGCGACCTTTCGATTAGAAGTCGATAAACCCTGATCAACGGCCCATGATTGGACAAAAGGCGAACAAGGCAAATGCTCTGCCACTGAGCTATGCCTGCATGCGTCTGGGTGACAGGGGTTGCACCTGCGACTTCTCCGTCCCGAACGGAGCGCTCTACTACTGAGCTACACCCAGAAAATTGCCGCGCCACAAGGCTCGAGATGACTCGAGCGGCTGTCACACCACACGGCGAAGCACGTCGATCAGGAATCGAACCTGACAGTCAGCCGGATTTGGAGTCCAGCTCGGTACCCCAGACCTCGACGCAAGAAGTGCCACTGAGAGGATTCGAACCTCTGCCATCAACCTTCGCAAAGTTGTGTCCCGGTCCTCGGACCAGTGGCGTTATGAACACGTGGCCGGAGTTGCACCGGCATTCGCTGGTCCCGATAACCGTCGCGCGTCGGCCCGACACATCGGGCGAGGTGCTGCACGAAGCCATATACCGGCTGTCCTGCTGTTGGACGACACGTGCTCGCGGAACGCATAGGAGTTGAACCCGGCCCCCCGAGGGGCATCCCGTTCTCGAGA
>JACCQV010000267.1 GCA_013813945.1 Deltaproteobacteria bacterium
CTGCAGAAGTTGCCGGCGGACCGCTATCAGAGCGCCGGCGACTTCGCGAGCGACCTCGAGCGCTTCCTCCACGCGTACTCGCCGGTGTTCACCGCGGGGAAAGTTTCCCAGCTGATCAAGACGGTGCTCGGCGATCCGGCACAGATCGCCGCCGACGAGCCCGACATCGAGGTGCACGAGGGTGCGAACGCGACGTTCACGCTCGACACCGCGGATCTCGTGCACGAGCGCGACGAGATCATGGACGAGAACAGCGTGATCTTCCGGCTCGACGAGCTCAAGCAGCCCAAGCTCGCAAAGCCCGAGCCCGCGCGGCCTGCGGCGGTTGCGCAGCCCGCGCCTGTCGCGAGGCCGATCGCAGCCAAGCCCGCACCGGTCGGCGCGCCACGCGTCGGTGTGATCCCGTCGGTGAAGCCGCTCGCCGCTGCGAAGCCGATCGTCGGCGCGAAGCCGAACATCGCCGCGGACGCGCCGGGCAACCGCACGCGTGCGCACGCGCCGACCGAGCCACCGCCCGAGATCGTACCGGGAGAGCCGCAGCGTCCGCCGACGGGCAATGTCGGCGCGCCGCTTCCATCGGTCGTCCGATCGGCCGGCCCCAACCCGCGTGCTTCCACGGCGTCGCCGCGCAAGCTCAACGAGGACACCCGCGAGGTCGTACCGGCACCTCCGGGTCCCAACGATGACGGCAGCGGGCTCCTCACCCCGCAGGGCCAGAAGGTCGGCTGGTCGGATCCGGCCGACGATCTCGACAACATCGGCGAGCACACGATGATCAGCGGGCCGCCGAGCTCGGGTGGTCACACCAACTTCATGATGGACGGCGACGACCACCTCGACGGTGTCGATGCCACGATGATCTCGAGCGCCCCGCCGAGTCCCGATTCGGACGACACGAACGACGAGGCGCTGGGCGACGACGACGACGACGACAATCCGACGCTCGCCCCGGGCGATCCCGACGAGGATGGACCGACCGTCGCCCGCGACTTCACCCGCGACAAGCCAAAGTCGGCGTCTGGACGCCGTGGTCCCGGCCCCGCAGCGCTCGCCGCGAAGATCCACGCGCCCGCCGTCAGCGAGCTGCGCAAGCCGCGACCATCCAAGCGCACGCCTCAAGGTGGTGTGCCCGTCCAGCAGGCCAATGTTCTGCAGCAGCTCGTGAACCGGCAGGCGAACGAGCCGATGCCCGTGCCGCGCCCGCAACCCGAGGCGCCACCGCAAGCAGCGACCGGCTACATGGCCGACGCATCGGGGATGCCGATGAGCATGCCGACGCCGCCCGCCGGCGTGCCTGCGTATCCGCAGCCGGGCTATCCGCAGCAGCCCGGCTATCCGCAGCAGCCCGGCTATCCGCAGCAGGGGTATCCAGCTGGCTATCCGCCGCCGGGATATCCGCAGCAGGGACAACCTGGCTATCCGCCGCAACCCGGCTATCCGCCGCAGGGATACCCGCCGCAACCCGGCTATCCGCCGCAGGGATATCCGCCGCAACCCGGCTATCCGCAACAGCCCGGCTATCCCCCACAGGAAGGCTATCCCCCACAGCAGGGCTACCCGCCGGGCTATCCGCAGCAGCCGCCGTACCCCGGCGCGCCGCAGCCGATGTCGCCGGGTGGGCTCTATCAGTTTCAGCCAGGACGGACGCCGATGTCGTTGACCGGTCAGCTGCGGCTGTTCGAGGTCGACGAGCTCCCGTCGCAGTACAACCTCGGCGCCGCGCGCCGTCGATGGTTCACGTATGTCATCGCCGCGATTCTCGCGGTCTCCGTCGCGGCCGGCGTCACGTTCGTGATCGTGCGCGCGACGCGAGAGACCGCTCCGACGGTCGGCAGCATCCTCATCGAATCGGTGCCCGCGGGAGCCGAGGTCACGTATGACGGGACCCGGTTGGTCGACCCGACCCCGGTGACCGTGCGGAACGTGCCGATCGGCACACGGCACGAGATCAAGGTCGAGCTCGCGCGCCACAAGGCCTACACCGAGACCATCGACATTCCCAAGACGGGGGCGGAGGTCCCGGTGAAGGCTGTGCTCGTACCGGTCACGGGCAAGCTCGTGATCAACAGCCAGCCCGGAGGCGCGGAGGTCTGGATCAATGGACAGAATCGGGGACGAACCCCGACGACGATCAACGACGTCGACCTCCAGTCGGCCCGCAAGATCGAGCTCCGCCTCAAGGACTACCAGCCCTACCAGCAGAACCTCGAGTGGCCAGCGAACGGGCAGATCACGATCGACGCCAAGCTCAACCGCTGAGTCACCACCGCGACGGTGCGTGATAGTGTGCGCGCTCATGGTGGCCACAGCGAAGCAACAGGCGATGGGCGAGATCACGACGCTGCTCGGTCGGGGCGCGGCCTTCGAGGGCAAGCTCACGTTCGACGGCACCGTCCGGATCGATGGACGGTTCAAGGGCGAGGTCTTCAGCGATGACACGCTGGTGATCGGTGAAGGCGCCGTCGTCGAAGCGGAGATCGACGTCGGTGAGATCATCATCCAGGGGACGGTCGTGGGGAACATCAAGGCGAAGCGCCTGATCGAGATCCATGCGCCTGGACGCGTGAAGGGCGACCTTCACACTCCGACGCTGCAGATCGACAAGGGCGTCATCTTCGAGGGTCGGTCGTTCATGGAGGCCGCGAACGGCGGTCTCAAGCCGCCGCCGCCCAAGCCGCCCGCGCCGGCCGCCGTCAAGCCCTGACCTACGCAGCGAGCTGCCGGAGCTCCGCGAACACCGGCAGGTGATCCGACGCCCGACGCGCTTCGCCCTCGGTCCAGGTCCCGCCTCGGACCACGGTGAGCGCACCACGGACAAGGATGTGATCGAGCTGGACCACCGGGAATCGGGTCGGCCAGCTGCGCGCATTCGTGCTCGTCACGGTCAGGTTGTGGCTGAGCAGACGAAATGGCGCTGATCGCGCGGTGCAGTTGAGGTCACCGAGGACGATCAGCTCGGGTGCTTGGAGCACCCCCGTCAGGACGCGCACCTGTGACTGCCGATCGGCCGGGACCACGGAGAGGTGGGTGTTGATGACGTCGAGGCTGCCCACCGGCGTCGTCAACCGGGTCACGAGCGCGCAGCGCGGCTCGGAGATCCAACGTTCCCGACCGGGGAGCGCGAGGTAGCGGGTCTCGAGCACCGGATACCGAGTCAACGTCGCGATGCCGTGACGATCGCGCCCGCCCTCGATGTACGGCGCGTAGCTGGGGATCATCGACAGCCGCTCGGCGAGCTCGGCAGCCTGATCCACGTTTCTGCTGCGCGCATGCGAGAGGTCGACCTCCTGCAAGCCGACGATGTCGGGATCGAACGCCGCGATCACCGCAGCCACGCGTCCGAGATCGACGCGGCCGTCGCGGCCACGCCCGTTGCGGATGTTGTAGGTCATCACTCGCAGAACCCACAGCGTAGCGCTCAGTTGTCATTGCGGTACTCGATCACGCCCTGCGGGATGACAGGCGGCTTCGCCAGCGACGCACGCGCGGTCGCATCCTCCTCGACCATCTGGACCGCCCGGTTGATCTCCTCGACGAGGCCGCGCTTGCGGCGGTAGTCCGTCGACGTGCGATACGGCATTGCATCGAGCGAGCTGACAGATTGCGCGAACTCGTCGTGCTCGCGGATCTTGCGGGCGCGGATGGTCTCGAGATCCATCTGATCCTTGACGATGTACGGCGTCAGCATGATGACGAGGTTGCTCTTCGTCTTCCGCTTGGCCGTCGTCTTGAACAAGTTTCCGAGCACCGGAATGTCCCCGAGGATGGGCACCTTGTCCTCGATCTGGATCTCGCGTTCCTGCATCAGCCCGCCGATGACCACCGTCTGCTGATCGCGCACGAGCACGCGGGTCTCGAAGCTACGAGTGGTCCAGCTCGGACCGAGCTCGGCACTCTCCTTCGCCAGGTCTTTCGCATCGTGCTTGAGCTCGAGCAGCACCGTATCGTCGATCGAGACGTGTGGCTTGATCGTCAGCTCGAGCTGGAGGTCGATCCGATCGATGCTGCTCGTCACCGATCCCTCGAGGTTTCCCGTGCCGCCGACGGTCTGACTGCGCTTGAACGGGATGTTCGTTCCGACCTTGTAGGTCGCCTGCGCGTTGTCGAGCGCGATGATGCTCGGCGCGGACAGCACGTTCGTCGTGGACTGGGTGGCGAGCGCCTGGAACAGCACCGCATACGACGGAATGCTCTTGCCGAGCAGGGATCCCGCCGGACCACCGAGCGCACCTCCGACCACGCCACCGACGAGTCCGGTTGCCGTGGCGAGCGTGGAAGGCTGGGTCGACTTCAACGTCGGCATCTGGACGCCGCCGAGCAGCAGCGAGTTGCCGCCGCCGACCGGGATCCCCGTGTGCGAGCTCACGCCGACATCGAGGCTGTTGCCGATCTGGATCTCGAGGATCATCGCCTCGATGTAGACCTGGCGACGGGGCAGATCGAGTTGCTTGATGACGTCCTTGATCGCGAGGAAGTCGCGGCCGCTCGACAGCACCACCAGAGAGTTCGTGGGTGCGTCGGCGATGACTTTGATCTGACCCTCGATCGCCGTCCCGAGCGCGTCGACGATCGGTGGCACGCCCGGCACACCCGCCTTCGCCGGCTTCACGCCATCGGAGCGCGGCGACGTCGCCTCGTTGAGTGTCTTCGCGAGCTCCTCCGCGATCGCGCTGCCGAGCCGGTACACGTGAATCGCGCTGCCACCCTCGATGTCGAGCGCGATGTCGAGCCGCTCGACCAGTGCCGCGACCCGGTTGTACCCGGCCTGACTCGCAGCGATCAGCAGCGTGTTGGTCCGGGCGTCGACGAGGATCTTCGAGGGAACAGCCGAGGTCACCGCCGCCGCCGCCGCCGTCACGGGCGCCCCGGGCTTGGCGCCGAGGCCCAGCATCGCGCTGATCTCCTCGGCGAGCTTGGTCGCATCCGCGTGCTTGACCGTCAGCGTGTAGATGCCGTCACTGCCGCTCGCGACATCGATCAGGTGCGCGAGTGACATCATGTCGCGCACGTGACTGCCGTAGTCCGTGATCAACAGGATCGAGCCGATCAGCTGGATGTCGCCTGCATCGGAGCGCAGCGCGGTGAACGCCTGCTGCAGGGTCTCCACGGCCGCGTAAGTCGGTCGATAGACGTAGCGCACGACCTGGTCGTTCGAGTCAGGGACGCCGTTCTTGAACAGCGGCACCGTCTCCTTCTTGGCGGCCGGCGCCTCGACGATCCGCACGATGCTGCCCTTGGGCACGATCGTCAGGTTGATCGTCGACAGTGCGACGAGGAACACACGGTACGCCTCGGACGCGGTCATCTTGTTCGGCGCGATCACGGTGACCTTCTTGCCGGTCGAGACGATCCGGGGATCGAGGATGAAGTTCTTGCAGGTGAAGCTCGAGACCCAGGCCACGAGATCCTTGAGCTCCGTCTCCGGCTTCAGCGTCACGGCGACCGTACCCGTGCGGGTCTTGCACGAGTACAGCGCGTCGTCTTCGCCGGCGACCGGCAGCTCCGAGATGGACTCCGCGGCGGCTCCGCGCGCGAGCACGTGGACTACGACTGCCACCATCGCCACGGACCGGATCGAAATCATGGCGTGCCCTCTCTCAAGCGGCGGGCCAGCTGCGTCGACGAGCTAACGTCGCGGCAGCACGTCGACGTGCGCCCGCATCGTGACTCGAAGGCACACGAAGCGAGAACGAGCTGCGTCCAAACGGCGTAAGCGAGCACCGCCCTCGCCTTCTAGACTTCCCCACGACGGGCTGGCTACTATCCGCGCGGATGGGGTCGCACGATGTGCGTCGACGGGCAGCCGTGCTGCTGGCGATGATCGCCACGGGCGGCTGTATCGACGGCGCCCGCGGCTCGAACCTCCAGCTCGATCTGTCCCCCGCGATGCCCGCACAGGCCTCGCCGGGCAAGACGCCTGGACCGCGCCAGATCCCATCGAACGCGCACTACTCGCTGTATGCGATCCAGTCCGGTGACGATCGCGATCGGTTGTTCGAGGTCGATCGCTTCGAGGTTCATCCGATCGTCGACCTCGCGTCGCCGTGCTTCATCGATGTCGGCGACCACGTCCGATTTCCCGGCCTCCACGTGAGTCAGTTCGCGGGGCAAGTCGCGCTCGATACCGGGATCCCCGACTACATGAACCCGCCGCCTGGGGCGACCGAGCAGCAGAAGATCGATGCCGCTACCGCTGCGCAGCGAATGATCAACATCGCAGCGCTCACGGGCAGCAGCGGGATCAAGGTCGTGACGTCCGCCTCGACGAGCGAGTACCCGATGCTCTCCGACTTCTGTGACGGAGCCGGAATCCCGGCGCTGCACTGCGCCGATGAGACCTCCAACCGGCGTCGGCTCGAGAACTGCCGGGCCGCGTGGGACGCAGATCCGGCGCTGTGGGAGGGCACGGATCGCATCCTCACCGCGCCGCTCGCGGGCACCACGCTCGGGCTCGTCGATGGCTTGAACCCGATCAACCTGGCGCCCGTGGGTGGTGCGCAGCTGTTCGTAGACGAGGATCTCACCGGCATGGACGCCTTCGCCATCTACTGGCGGCTCGACAACGCCGACGGTCCCGGAACGTTGTTGCTGTACGGCACGCCGACCGTGCCGGCGCCGACGCGTGGGGTGATCCACGTCCAGCTGCACAGCCCCACCGATCCGGCGCTGTCGGCGGATCTCGCGATCTTCGCGGACCTCGGCCAGGACGACGTCACCTTCTGAGGACCCATGCACCACCGAACCAGGATCCTCGTCGCATGTGGGCTGCTCGCGCTGGCCGAGACCAGCTGCAAGACCACGGACTGTGGTGACGGCACGATCGAGCGCAACGGTACGTGCGTTGCTGCCGACGAGATCGTCAGCAATGCGATGTGCGGTCCGTTCACGGAGCTGCAGGGCGATCGGTGCGTCCCGCTGTTCCCGCCTACCGAGTGCGATCCGGGCTCGACGATCGCAGACACCGATCCCACGACCGGCGTGACCACGTGCATCGGAACCGGCACGCTCGCCGGATGCAACGGCGCATTCGCGTGTCCCGCGCCCGCGGCTGGCAAGCAGACGATCTGCGGCCAGCTCTACGACTTCGAGAACACCGCGCCGTTCCAGGGTGTCAGCCCCACGGGCATGCAGTGCCCGTCAACGCCGACCGCGGACGGCCCATGCGCGCTCGCGATCCGTGCGTACGATGCCGTCGACTTCGCGGGCAATCCGTCGACCGCGGTTCCGCGCACGACGGGTGCGGTCTACATCGATGACTGCGGTCGCTACCGCGTGCCCGACATCGATCCCGGCACGAGCCCGTTCATCGGTCTCGGCATCGACGACGCCCTGCCCGCGAACCGGGGCCCCGCCGGCGTCACGCACACCGTCGGCGTAGCGACGGCGAGGGCCATCGACATGACGACACGCGACTTCGAGACGTTCATCGTCAAGATGGCGACTACGACGAAGTGGCAAGTCTCCTCCGGTGGTCCAGGGATCAGCGCGGGCTACTATGCGATGACGTTCCGCGCCGCGAGCACCGGCCAGACTCCGCGCGCCGGCGTCGTGGTGGTCAACCAGCTGATGGGGCCGATCCCGACGAACGACTTCTACTTCCAGGCGACGCAGACCACCCGGGAGACCGTCGACCTCACGCAGAATGCGACCGGCGCAAACGGGACTGCGCTCGTCGCCAATGCGAGCCTCATGCACGGCGGCTACTCCGGCGTCATGGGCGGCCTACCGCCGGAGTGCAAGTGGTCCGGGCATCCCGGCGCCACGATCCCCAACATCGTGTTCATCCAGATTCTCCGCCCCGTGAACCAAACGAGCATGACGTGTCCGCTCTGAGCAGAGCCCTCACGCTCGCGGTCGCGGCAGCGGCGTCCACCGCGAGTGCCGAGTCGACGAGCGGCGTCGACGGCGCGCTGTTTCGTAGCTCGTACGATCTCAACGGTGTGTTCGGCGTCGAGGGCGCGCGGCTGATGCCGAAGCGCGACCTGTCGTTCAAGATCCTGATGAGCTACGCGCAGTCACCGATCGACCTCGCGGTGCCCGGCGTCGGCGATCCGAGCCGCGATCGGATCCTCGATTACGTCGTCACGCTCGACATGGCGTTCGGCCTCTCGATCACCGAACGCGTGGCACTCGGCCTCGATGTCGCGGCGTATCGCACCGCGACCGGCGATGGCTACGGGGTGCGCGGCCGCTACATGAGCGGTGGCGGCATCGCATCGAAGTCGACGGGACTGATCGCGCTGCGGCCACTCTCGAACATCGATCCGTCGGCGAGCCCGTCGGATGACGCCGCGTACCTCGGTGACAGCATCGCCGGCCCACTCGACGCACGCCTCGGCATCAAGTACGCGCTGTTCGCGGGCGAGAACGTCGCGATCACGGCGGTCGGCTCGATGTTCCTCCCGTTCGGCGAGGACGAGATGCTGCTCGGCGATCGCAACCTCGTGTTCGAGCCCAAGCTCGCGCTGGCATGGCATCAGGATCGCGTCCGTGCGACGCGCGTGATCGGCAACCTCGGTGCGCGGTTCCGCCAGCGCAGCGTGCTCGAGGCCTACGACACGGCCGATCCCATGGCGACCGATGCCGACGCGCAGGTCGTGCTCGATGTCGGCTCGGAGCTCGTCCTCGGTCTCGGCGCGGTCTACGAGATCACGCCGCGGGTGTCCGTTGCGCTCGAGGCGCAGGCCTTCATCCCGCTCCCCGAAGGCGCATCGTGGGGATCGTGCCGCCGCTACAGCGGTGCGCGATGCTCGACGATCACGGACGCCGACTACTTCGGCACCGCGGAACAAGGCGACCTCACCGGACTCGCCACGCTCGGCACCATGCTGCGCGTCTCCGCTGACGTCACCGCGAACATCATGGTCGGCACCGGGCAAGGCGGCGCGCGCGGCGACGATTTTCGCGTCACGACCGGCATCATCTGGGCACCGCAGCCGGCGGGGGTCTCGGCACCCGGTCGTGCCGATCGCGACGGCGACGGGATCCCCGATTCCGTCGATGGCTGCAGTGAAGAGTCCGAGGACAAGGACGGCACCCAGGACGAGGACGGCTGTCCCGATCTCGACAACGACGGAGATGGCATCGCCGACAGTGACGACCGCTGCCCCGACGAGGCCGAGGACAAGGACGGCTTCGAGGATGCCGACGGCTGCCGCGAGGACGACAACGACGGGGACGCCGTGCCCGACGCAGCGGACAGGTGCCCCGATCAGGGCGAGGATCGCGACGGCTTCGAGGACGACGACGGCTGCCCGGATCAGGACAACGACGGCGACGGCCTGGCCGACGCGGCCGATCTGTGCCCCAACGATGCCGAGACCGCCAACGGAATCGACGACGACGACGGCTGCCCCGATGTCCGCGGGACGACCGGCCCCGAGGAGCGTGCCGATCGGATCGATCTCAAGGGCGCGCAGGTCGGCTTCGAACGCAACGCGGCGACGCTGACCGCACCGGGCAAGGCGCTACTCGCCCAGGTCGCGACGATCATCAAGACGCGCACGCTGACGATCCGGATCGAGGTCCACGTCCCGCGCGGGCAGAAGAAGAAGGACAAGCAGCTCGCGCAACGTCGCGGCCGCGCGATCCTCGAGTACCTGGTCGCGCAAGGCGTACCGG
Source organism: Deltaproteobacteria bacterium (assembly GCA_013813945.1). Taxonomy (GTDB): domain Bacteria; phylum Myxococcota_A; class Polyangia; order Haliangiales; family Haliangiaceae; genus JABFXX01. The sequence goes on from JACCQV010000267.1 coordinate 9,622, forward strand.
CGCAACAACTTCAGGCGGTCGGTCTCGGCTCGGATCGTCCGCTCGGCGCTGCGAACCCCGCCGATCCGATCAACGAGCGCATCGACTTCATCAAGGCACAGCAGAGCAAGTCGCAGCCAGGAGGTGCGCCGTGAGGACAATCGCGGCGCTCCTCTGCCTGCTCGCCGGCACCGCGCATGCGCAGGACGTGATCGATATCGAGGTTCCGACGGTCGTCATCGAGCAAGGCGATCCGACCACCGGTGCCGCGGATGACGAGCTCGATCTCGCCAACATCGTCCAGAGCGCGGCAAAGGGCATCACCACGGTGCAGGAAGCGCCGTCGATCGTCACGGTCGTCACCTCCGACGAGATCCGCGACCGCCAGTTCCAGGACCTGCCGTCGCTCTACGACACCGTCCCCGGCTGGGCGAGGTCGAGTCTCGCCAACGGGGTGTTCCCGACTCCGCTCGTGCGCGGTCAGGGCCAGGCCGTCCAGTTCCTCCACGACTCGGTCTCGATGTTCGATCCGTTCGTCAACATCCCATCCGCGATGCGGCATCAGCCGATGGAGCTGATCAAGCGCGTCGAGATGATCACGGGCCCCGGCGGCGTGCTGTGGGGATCGAACTCGCTGCTCGGCATCCTCAACGTGATCACGAAGGACGCCGAGGACATCGAAGGTATCGAGACCGGTGGCGGACTCGGTCACGGCGCCGGCGATCGGATGATGGCGCGCGCCTACGTGATGGCGGGCGACAGCGATCTCCTCGGCGGCAAGCTCAAGGCCTTCTTCCACGGCAGCGTCGAGACCTACCAGGGCCCGGAACAGAAGTTTCCGATGCTGCTGTTCCATGGCGCGCTCCCCCAGCCGAACTCCGCAAACGTCTACGGTCCACTGACGAGCACCGATCAGGCGCAGTCCCTGATCGCGACCTTCTCGGCGAAGGTTAGCTACGGCAAGCTCCAGCTCCGGGTCTCCGCGCCGCTCGGCCGCCGCTACAACGCGACGGGTCTGTCCGGTAACCCGTCGCGCGAAGACCTTCCCGAGGACGAGCGCTGCCCCGACGATCTCAGCGATCCGAGCTGCACCGATCCACTGCGCAAGAGCCGCCTCAATCGAGTCGACGTCTTCGATCGCTACGCCGTCGCCGAGTATCGCGACCGCTTCGCCGACGACAAGGCGGGCATCACCGCTCGCGCGTACATCATGCAGTTTGTACGCGGGTTCGGCCCACTGCAGGTGCTCGCCCCATCCGGCCTGCTCCGAGGAGGCCTCGCCTTCCAGGCAGACCTCACGAGCTATCGCGCCGGCGGCGCAGTCGACGGCGACGTCGAGGCCAGCAAGACGATCCGCATCCTCTACGGCGCCGAGGCCTTCAACGAGTTCAAGCCCGAGAACGTCACCCGATCACGTCAGGGCCAGGGCACCGAGTCGGAGATTCCCGCGCCCTACGACCTCACGCGCCTCCCCGTGCTGTGCCCGCGCAAGTGGGATCCCGACGCCATGACCCTCGTGCCGGTCGAGAACTGTCCGCTCACCTTTGCGTTCCCGGCCGACCGCACCGTGCTCGGCGCCTACGTCAATCCTCAGTACCGTCCGAACAAGAAGCTGATCTTCGACCTCGGTGGTCGACTCCAGGTCGCGCCGGAATCGCTCGGCCAGATCTCCTATCCGCTCAACACCACCGTCGCCGGAACCGTCGTCTGGAACTTCATCAAGCACTGGCACCTCAAGCTCAACTACGCCCAGGGCTTCCGTCCTCCGGTCTTCAACAACACCGCATCGAACGGCGAGGGCGTCCAGATCGGAGGCAATCCGAACCTCTCCGTCGAGACCTCCGACGCCGCGCAGATCGAGGTCAACGCCCGGATCTGGAAAGGCGAGCGCCGGATTCGCGAGCTCTCGTTCCGCGTCGACGGCAGCTACACCCGGATCAACAACCTGATCCAGATCGCCTCGGGCAACTACGTCAACAGCGGCGAGCGCGGGCTCGCCTCCGCCGAGCTCCTCGGCAAGCTCTACGTCCAGGGCGGCCACCGCATCGAGCTCGGCTACACCTGGCTCCGCGCCGACTCCACCGATCGCGGCCGGCTCCGGAACCTGCCCGAGCACTGGTTCAACCTGTCGACCGTGTTCTCGCTGATCACGAACAAGCTCTCCGCCACCACGAACCTCAAGGTCACCGGCGCGGCGGAGGACGCGAACCGCCTCGTCGAGTACCGCGGCTCGACCTTCGACGAGCGAGGCGAGCCGATGAACCCGGTCACGGTCGAGGCGAGTGACATGGTCATGGACCGGTTGCCGCCCGTCGCCGAGCTGACCGTCGGCCTCGCGTACCAGCCGACGCCCAAGCTCCTCGTCCGTGCGACCGTCTACAACGCGCTCGTCGGGCATTACTACTACTCTGATGTGTTCTTCGATTACGAGCCGCACCTCGAGTACTTGCCGAACCCGAGCGAGGGATTCCGGGCGTACGTGTCGGCGATGTATCAATACTGATCTCCGGACGCTTCACGCCCATGAGATAACGATCGAACCGACAATGAGAACGATCGAGCCGCGAGATGATGGCGCAGCACGCGTTACCAGTCCCCGACACTGGCTCCGAGCGGATGGTCGTAGCAAGCTCGCGGCTGTGAAGGGTTTCGTGGTCGTCGTGCTGGCGCTCGCGCTCGCAAGCGCGTGCGGGAGGTATTCCGTCATCGGGGTTTATGGCGGTGCTGCCGTCGGCATCGGCATGGGGGTCGCGGTGGCTGACGACAACGACCGGGGCGCGCTGGTCGGCGCCCTGAGCGGCGCGGTCGTCGGTCTGCTCATCGGCGGGATCATCGACCTGATCAACCGGCCCATCCTCAATCCCGATCACTGATCTCGTCTCACGACCCCGACTTGTTCGACGCGATCAACGACACTTCCACGCCAGCGGGCGGCACTGTCGCCACCGCCGGCGCGTGCACGATCGCCTTCGGCAGCCGCGTGGCGAATCGGCGCAGCATGCGGCGACCGATCACGAAGCCCGGGATCAGGAACACGAGCCACGGCAGAAACGCGATCAGCGTGACCGCGAGCCAGCCGCCGAAGTCGCGCAGGGCCTGGATCGATTCGCTGAAGCCGCTGGAGATCCGCTCGCCGAGGCCGGGGGATGCC
>JACCQV010000271.1 GCA_013813945.1 Deltaproteobacteria bacterium
CGACATGCTCGCGTCCGACCAGGTCGAGCGCCGCTGCGCCACCGCTCGCCGTCAGAGCGGCGTATCCGAGATCTTCGATCATGCGCGCGACCACATCGCGGACGAGATCCTCGTCGTCGATCACGAGCACCCTGCGTACGGCGGAGGTCTGGACCCCGGTCGGCTCGGCGACGGTTGCCGCCGGCCACAGCACGCGGAACCGCGAACCCAGGTCGGGCGCGGTCGTCAGGCGCATGCCTCCGCCGTGCGCCTGAACGATGCCGAGCACCGCCGCGAGGCCGAGTCCGTGGCCCGTGGCCTTCGTCGTGAAGAACGGTTCGAAGATGTGGCGTCGCGTCTCACGATCCATGCCCGGGCCGTCATCCCCGACTTCGATGGCCGCATAGGTGCCGGCGGTTGGGGTCACGACATCATCGGGGTGAGGGTCACCGTCATGTTCGAGGATCTGCGCGCTGACCGTGATCGCTCCGACGCGCGAGCCGATCGCATCGCGAGCGTTGCCGAGCAGGTTGAGCATCACCTGGCGAACCTGTCCAGCGTCACCGAGGATCTCGAGCCCGTGTGGAATCTCGACCCGCACGGTGATCGCGGCGGGGATCTGCGAGGCAGAGATCCGCAACAGCTCGTCGACGAGCGGCCCCGGAGCGACGCGGGCCGACGACACGCCGCCGCGTCCGGCGTAGGCTAGAAGCTGATCGGTGAGCTCCGCGGCGCGCAGGCTCGCGGTGCGGATGTTATCGAGCGCAGCGCGGCCGGGCCCTCCGGGCTTGGTCTCGCGCAGGCCGAGGTCTGCATTGCCGAGGATCGCGACGAGCAGGTTGTTGAAGTCGTGCGCGAGGCCGCCGGCCAGGACGCCAAGACTCTCCGCGCGCTGGGCATCGACCATGCGGCGCTCGAGGAGTCGCATCGCGGTGACGTCGACGTTCGTGCCGATCGCACCGATGATCTCGCCATCGACACGGTACGGGGCGATCGTGTTGGTCAGTAGCTTGTTGCGGTAATCGCTCGTGTACGTGGCGGTCTCGCCCTGGAGCGCGCGCAGGTGAGCGTCGATCGAGGGGCGACCATCGACCGGGTCGTCGCGAACGGCGTCGTACAGCGTCATCCCGATGAATTTGTCCGGTGCGTACCCGAGCACCTCCAGGATCGGACCACCCGTGCGCAGGATCCGCAGCTCGTGATCGACCAGCCACCAGATCGCGGAGACCTGACGCACGACGAGGTCGAGCGTCGTTGCAGTGCGCTCGATCTCTTCGCGCTGGAGCCGCAGCTCCGCGTGCGTCGCCTCGATCTCGGTCAGATCCATCACCGACGCGTCGAACCGCTTGCCGTGCTCGGTCTCGACCACATGGCCGAACAGCCGGATCGTCATCGTGTGGCCATCGCGATGCCGCCACTGAACGTTCGCTCCATCGACCATGCCGAGCGGGCCATACTTGGCGACCAGCCGCGCGCGTTGACCAGAATCGACATAGACGTCGCGGATGACGTTGAGCTCGAGGAGCTCGGCCACCGTGTAGCCGAGCAGCTTCGCCAGCGCGGGGTTGACGTACAAGAACCGACCGTCTTCCGCAGATCGGTACATGCCGATCGGCGAGCGATCGAAGAGCTGATACAGCTCGCTGCTGCTGAGACGCAACACCCGCGCGAATCATAACCGGATCACAGCAGCAGCGCGTCCCCGATCTGGTCGAACGCGCCTGCGCGCCACCGGGTAAGTGGGCTTCTCCCCATGATCAAATTTTCCGTCTCCACGAGAACCGCAGCGAGATCGACGAGCCAGATCTTCGGGTCGAACGCCGACGGGCTTCCGACTTCTTCCGGGACCTCGTCGGGTGGCATCCACGCGGTCATCTTGTGGCTGATGCCACCGACCAGCGCGCGCACGGCCACGTTGCCGAGCCGGCTGCCGAGCAGGCGATCGAACGCCGAGGGGCGTCCGCCGCGGACGACATGGCCAAGGACGGTCACGCGCGTCTCGATCATCCCGGGCTCCGAGCCTGGAATCTTTTCGCGGAGAGCCGCATCGACCAGATCCTTGAGCCGCTCGGTGGGCACTGAGACGCCCTCGGCCTTGATGATGATCACGCGCCGCGACTTGCGCGAGCGGCTGCGGACCGTGAGCACGGTGTTGACGATCTGGTCGATGATCGCAGCCTCCGGTTTCCCGGACTCCGGGAATAACGCGAGGTCCGCGCCCACCGCGATCGCGGACGTCATCGCGAGATAGCCGCAGTCGCGGCCCATCACCTCGATGATGAACGTTCGGTCGTGCGCGGTCGCGGTGTCCGCGATCTTGTCGCACGCCTCGACGATCGTGTTCATCGCGGTGTCGACGCCGATGCACATGCCTGTCAGCCCTAGATCGTTATCGATCGAGGCGGGGACGCCGATGACCTTGAGTGACGGCCCATCGCCGATCTCCGTGGGATCCGCGAGGTGCAACGCTCCGGTCAACGAGCCGTTGCCACCGATGACGATCAGCCCATCGACGCCCTTGTTCGCGAGGTTCGCGCGCGCCTTGTCGCGGACCTCCTTGTGGTGAAATTCCTTGCACCGAGCAGAGCCGAGAATCGTTCCGCCTTCGCGCAGGATCGCCTGAACATCGCCCGGCATCAGCGGTACGAAGGCACCGTCGAGCAATCCCTTGTAGCCGCGTTCGATCCCCAGGATGTCGGCACCCAGAGATCTACCGACCAGCGCAGCCGCGCGGATCGCGGCGTTCATTCCGGGCGCATCACCGCCGCTCGACAAGATCGCGATTCGCTTGCAGCCACTCATGCAATTGAATGTATGCCGGATCAGGCTAAGCTGCGGCGGATGATCCGTACGGAACGGCAGGGGGCCGTCACCACGGTGGTGATCGATCGCCGCGCGGCGAAGAACGCTGTCGATCGCGAGACGGCTTTGCAGCTGGCAGACGCGTTCCGCGCGTTCGATGCGGATCCGGATGCACGCGTCGCGGTCCTTGCCGGGGAGCACGGGACGTTCTGCTCCGGTGCGGATCTCAAGGCGCTGGCCGCGGGCAACCCGAATCGCATCGCCCCTGACGGCGACGGACCGATGGGACCGTCGCGAATGCTCCTCGGGAAGCCAGTGATCGCAGCGATCTCCGGTCATGCAGTCGCCGGTGGCCTGGAGCTCGCGCTGTGGTGTGACCTCCGCGTCGCCGATGACAACGCGATCCTCGGCGTGTTCTGCCGTCGCTTCGGCGTTCCGCTGATCGACGGCGGCACCATCCGGCTCCCGCGCCTGATCGGCCTCTCGCGCGCTCTGGATCTGATCTTGACCGGGCGCGCGGTCACGGCCGCCGAGGCGCTCGCGATCGGTCTCGTCAACCGCGTGGTTCCCGCCGGCAGCGCGCTCGCCGCAGCGCAGGAGCTTGCCCAGCAGCTCGCCGAGCTCCCCCAGGCTGCGTTGCGCGCGGATCGAATGAGCGCGTATCTGCAGCACGATCTCGATCTCCCTGCCGCGCTCGCAAAGGAGCTCGAGCTCGGATCCGCCGCGCTCGCTGAAGCCGTCGAGGGCGCGAGTCGATTCTCTTCCGGGGCCGGCCGTCACGGGAGGCCGACGTGAAGAGCGCGCTGCGTGGCGCCGTGCTTGGTCTGGCAATCGCGGTTCTGATCGCGAGCTGCATCGTCAAGCGGTTCACCACGCCGAGCCTCACCGGTACGTGCGACGGCGCCTGTGCGCACTACATCGAGTGCAAGCCGGGCCACCCCGAGGCAGATCGCACGCGGTGCAAGGCAGAGTGCCCCGACGTGTTCACCGACCGCGATTCGATCATG
>JACCQV010000294.1 GCA_013813945.1 Deltaproteobacteria bacterium
GCCATGTACAACACGGCCTACGGTCTGGGCATCGCGCTCATCTGCATGGTCGGTCACCTGCTCCTCTCCGGCGCGATGAAGAAGGTGATCGGCGACCTCGAGGCGTTCAGCCTCCGGTTCGAGAACCTGCTCGCCGAGGGTGCCGCTGGCGGAGCCGCCCCCGCGACGGGCCGAGCGCCCGCTGCGCCGACCGAGGATCTGGAAGAAACGATCTAGGTTTCCCAGGTCTCCCAGGCCCCGACATGAATCTCACGGCATATCGCGTTCGAACGAAGACCCGCGCTGCCGTGAAGCGGCGCGAGGACGCGGTCGAGCAGGACGAGATGGAGAGCGGCGAGCTCAACCTCATCCCGTACCTCGACATCGTCACGAACCTGATGCTGTTCCTCCTGGCATCCGTCTCGGCCGGCCTGATCCTCGTCCAGATCGATACGACGCTGCCCGACAAAGCACCGCCGAATCCGACCAACGTCGTGCAGCCGAGCACGAACCCGGACGATCAGCCGCTCAAGCTGTTCGTCTCGATCAAGCGGGACGAGATGATCCTGTGGTCGGCCAGCGGCCTCGAGGGCACGCTGACCCAACCCAAGGCGCTGTTCCGCCGCACCGGCAAGGACGGCGACGCGTGCGACGGCTCGTACATGTGCGAGAGCAACGTGTGCGACGGTGAGAGGCAGGTCTGCGTCGCGAGCCGCGAGCCTCCGCAAGAGGTCTTCGATTACCGCGGGCTGAACAAGGCGCTGCTCGAGATCGCGACCCGCCGCTACGCCGGCAAGCAGCGCAAGACCGACACCTATCAGATCATTCTGCAGGCCGACGGATCGATCCCGTACTCGACGCTGGTCTCGACGATGGCCGCGATGCGGTGCGTGCTCCCCGAGTTCGGGACGGAAGTCGCGGGCTGCGCGCTGCCGACCGATGACGAGGACCTGAAGAAGGCCACGGAGCCGATCTCGCCCGACGGCAAGCTCTACGATACGGGCCGCGCTGCCTACGATCCGAAGAAGATGGCCCTGTTCCACGAGATCGCGTTCTCGTCGGGATTCGAATGAGCTTCACGCAACGCGAGGCGCGCCGGATCATCCGCAAGGCAGTCGGGCGCGTGCCCGAGGGCGAGGAGATCCGTCACCTCAACATCATGCCGATGATGGACATGATGACGATCTTGCTCGTCGCCTTCATCTTCCAGGCGGCCACCAGCGCGACCGCGCTGACCGCCGGCGCCGTCCAGCTCCCGCGCTCGCTCTCCGCCGACGAGCTTCCCGAGGGCGCCGCCACTCTGATCATCTCGAAGAACGGAATCGTCGTCGAGGGTGAGTCGATCGTGTCGGTCTCGAACGGCGACGTCGACGCCTCCCAGAAGGAAGGCGGCAGCATGGGCATCAAGATCCCAAAGCTGACCAACTACCTCGCCAATCTCCGTGGCCAGCAGGAGATCAAGCTCCGCGAGATCCCCGGCTATGACCCCGCGAAGGCGCCTCCGCCCGAGCTGCTGATCATCGCCGACCGCACGACCCCCTACCGCCTGCTGCTGCAGGTGATGTTCTCGGCCAAGCAGAAGGAAGCGGGCTACAAGCACTTCCGGCTGATCGTCCAGAAGTCGTTTCCGCTCAAGCCCGCCTCCAAGTAGGAGCGCCTGCCCGCCCGGCTACGAGGGGGCTGGGCAACCCGGCACATGCGGCTATAATCGCAGCATGAAGCTGATCGGCGAACGCCGTGCACTCGCGGCCGCAGTGTTTGCGTTCTACTTCCTCGTGTACACGCTGCTCCTGCTCGCAGGGTTCGTGGCACCGGATGCAGGTCCGATGATCACCGGGATCGCCGGGGTCTACGGCCTGGCCTTCTTCTCGCTGGTTGCCGGCTACTTCTGGGCGCGGTGGTACTCGATCGGCGTCGGCCTCTACGGCGTGATCACCGGCATCGTCGGCCTGTGGCAGGCGAGCAAGGATCCGAACCTCGAGGACATGATCCCGATCCTCATCTTCATCGGCGGCACGCACCTCGCTGCGACGCTGATGCTGTGGGGCAACACGATGGCAGGCCCGTACGACGGCCAGACCGCGTGGCGCGAGAAGCTGCACATGGACGACAACGCCGTGCAGCGCCTCGGCCGCTCGGTGATCCGCGCCGGCGTCAGCCTCCCGCTCGTCCTCATCTACGCGCTTGCTCCCAAGCCGGAGACCGCCTCGCTCGTGATGTCGATCATAGGCCTCCTGCTCGCCGGCCTCGGCGTGCGCGCGCTCGTCAAGGCCAAGACCTGGGGCGTGCTCGCGATGGGCGCCTCCGGAGCCTTGATGCTGACGCTCGCGGCCGCGGAGATGTTCTGGGGCTCCCACTCCGTGCGCGTCCTCTATCCCGCCCTGGGTGGTGGCCTCATGCTCGCTGCGACCGCACCGTTCTTCGCCCCGATGGCGCGCTGGCTCTGGGCGCCCCGCTGATCCGTACATCGGGGCGTCGTCGTTCCTGGGCGCGTTGATTCGCTGAGGCCGTCGCGCTACCGTCGAGATATGGGTAGAGGGACCACCTCGGTTCACGCGCTTGCGATCGTCCTGGGTGTCGTGCTCGCCGTCGGCTCGACCGGCTGTCAGAAGCTCTACGGCGGAAAGTCCGAGAAGCTGAAGACGCCGGACAAGAAGAAGCGCCCACCCGAGGCGCCCGAAGAGACGGTCGTCATCAAGTACGTCGAGGATTGCGCGGCCGACTTCCGTGGTGATCCCGCGAAGGCGCGACCGCAACCCGCGATGGCGAACCAGCTCGTCGGCGAAGGCGAGACGGCGCTGCTCAGCTCGGAGAAGGCGAAGGATCCGAACTCGCAGGCAGAGCTCATCCGCGTCAGCATCGACAAGTTCCGTAACGCGCTGATCAAGGACCCCTACAATCACGAGGCGACGCTCCAGCTCGCGCTCGCGTACGACAAGGTGCTGCGCAAAGGCTGCGCGCTCGCCATGCTCAAGCGGCTCGCGACCCTCGAAGGCAACCCCAAGTACGCCAAGGGCGCCAAGCTCGCAGCCGATCGCGTCACCGACAACGCGCAGTGGTTCAAGGGCTATCGCAAGGACGCGGTCGCCGCGGTGGGTCGATGAAGCTCCTCCTGGCAGGACTGCTCGTCGCTGCACTCAGCGGCTGCGGCGGCGATCAGAAGTTGACGGCTCCGCCACCGCCGCTGCGTCCCGAAGCCGAGGAAGCGGCGAGCCCGCGCAAGCCCGTCGCCAAGGATTGCGAGGAGACGACGCCCCAGGACGAGCTCAAGCCGATCTCGTTCGATCAGCGCTCGATCCCCGAGGGCTCACGTCTCGCGGAGCAAGCGCGCGCCGAGCTCAAGACCGCCGAGAGCGCCGAGGTCGATCGCCTGACGCGCGAGCAATACATCACCGACGCCGTCGCTCACCTGCTGACCGCGCTCGAAGCAGACCCGTACAACGTCAACGCGACCTACTCGCTCGCGGCCGCGTACGCGCGAATCGGGCGGCGCCAGTGCTCGCTGAATCTCCTGACCCGCATGCTCCAGATGCGGCCGCACCAGAGCAAGCGCGCCGACGTCGAGCTGCACCTCGACAAGCTCCTCGGTCGCAAGCAGGTCCTCGATCCGGACTTCTCCGAGATGCGCAACGACGAGCGCTTCCGGACGCTGATTCGCAAGATGTGCGAGGGCACCAACAGCGCCAACTGCGTCTACGGCGGCCAGCAAGACAATCGGGAACGCTAGGCGCGACGGTTGAACTCGCGTTCTCGCGTGTGCCCTCGGACCTGAGCCACGAAGACACGAAGGCCACGAAGCAGAGATGTTTCGGGGCTTCGCCCGTTCGCGCGTGTGCCTGCGCTCGCGTGTGCCTGCGCTCGCGTGCCCCAGAGTCGGAGCCGCCAAGGACGCCAAGGGCGCCAAGAAAAAGGATGGGACTTGGGGACGCGCGAGCTCCACGCCCCCCTGTTTCTGCTTGGCGTTCTTGGCGTTCTTGGCGGCTCTTCGCCCGCACGCGCGGCACACGCGCAGCACACGCGCGGCACACGCGCGGCACACGCGCAGCACACGAGCAGCACACGCGCAGCACACGCGCAGCACACACACGCGCGGCACACGCGCCGCAACGCGCAGCACACGCAAGGCACACGCAGCGGGGCGGGGCACACGCACAGCGGCCGGGCACGAGTTCGATCGGCGAAGCCGAAACCCTTCTCCCTCTGCTTCGTGGCCTTCGTGTCTTCGTGGCTCTTCTCCGCGCGGGCACAGCAGCCGGGCGCCCTTCCGGTCAATCTCTCACCCTGCTTC
>JACCQV010000295.1 GCA_013813945.1 Deltaproteobacteria bacterium
ATCGTGTCCAGATCGAGATCCGACGACACCGTCTGGGCATCGACGGACCCGAACACTTGCGTCAGAGACGTCGCCCCGGAGATCGTGTGGGTCGACACGCCGCCGGCGACGTTGCGCACCGAGATCGGGCCGGATCCCGTATCGAGGTCTCCGCCGGCATCCATGTTGACGACCTCGAGCGAGCCGGCACTGACAGCGGCGTCGACGCGGGCATCGCGCGGTGCGCGAATGATCAGATCGATCCGCATCTGGGAGCGACCGACGTTCTTGAATTCCTTGCCACCATCGGCAGTCGTCGTGATCTTGACGGTGCCATCGGGGTTCGGGACGAGCGACACCCGGAGCCGCTCGAGGCCTTCCTCGTCGGGTGCCTGCTTGCGCGTCTCGATCAGGATCGAGGTGCCGTCGTAGCCCTCGACCTTGACGTCACCGAGCGGATTCTCGATCGCGATCTGCTTGATCGCCTTGCCGCCTGGCTGGATCTCGAGCCGCGAGCGCTCGATCATCCCGGGCGCCGGTGCAGGTCCGACGCCCTTCACCTTGGGTCCGGGCGTGACGGGGGTCGGTGCAGCCGCCTTGTCAGCTGCCGCCGTGGCTGCGAGGCCGCAGATCACGAGCAGGGCAGACTTCACTGGCTGACTCCCGCGAGCGTGATGTCGTCGCGAACGACCGCACCCTGGAGATAGCGGATCAGCTCGCGCCAGGCGCGCTGACGGGGCCGGCCCTCGGCGGCCGCGGTGATCGAGGCGCGGAGATCGACGACGTGAGCGTCGAACGCATCCTTCTGCTCCGTGGTCCACCGCCCGCGCGCTTCGCCGGCGAGCTCGAGGAGCTCTTCTGCAGCGTCCGCGTAGGTCGCGGTCACGCGCGCGGCCTCGGTCGCGAGATCGGCGGTGACGTCGGTCGACGAATCTGCGCCGACGACAACCTGGGTCGGCCCCGTGACCTTGGTTGGCGAGCTCGCGGCAATCGGCGCCTGGTCCGGCATGACCGGCTTCGCGGCATCGGGGCCACCCTGTGCGCGCCACACGAGCAGTGCGACTGCCGCAGCGGCGAGCAATCCACCGGCGGCGAATCGCGGCGCGGCCGGCGCCCACCGCGCGAGTGCGCGGCGCCACGCAGGACGCTGCGAGTGCGCGACCTCCTCCTTGGCGAGCCGCGCCTGGATGCCTGCCCACATGCTCGCGGGCGGGTCGACCGGCGCCAGCTCGCGCAACCTATCGCGGAGCGCGGCTTCGTCCGTTGCGATCTGGCGGCACGCCTCGCAGGTGCGGAGGTGGCCACGAACCACGCTGCCACGCTCGGGATCGAGGTCGCCGTCGAGATAGCCGCTCAGCCGCGGACGGACGTCGTCACAGCTCATGTGCCGTCCTTGGTGTCGCGATGACCGTGCAGCTGCGGACCGAGGATCTCTCGGATGCGTGCTCGCGCCTTGTGCTGCTGTGACTTGCTCGTGCCGACGCGGCACTCGAGGATCGCCGCGCACTCCTCGTGCGACAGGCCCTCGACGTCGTGGAGCACGAGGATCGCGCGATAGCCTGCGGGCAACAGCGCGAGCGCGGCTTCGATCCGCGAGGCGAGGCCTGGATCTCGCTCGGTCGCGGGCGGTGCGGGTAGCTCGCCGAGCGTGTCGTCGCCGACCTCGTGCCGGCGCCCGCGCTTCGCGAGATGCGAGAGCGACGCGTTGACGGTGAGTCGATAGATCCACGTCGACAGCGCGGAGTCGCCGCGGAAGCGCTCGAGCGCGCGGAAGATGCGCACGAACACTTCCTGCGCGACCTCCTCGGCATCGCTCGAGCCGACGATGCGATGGGCCATCCCGAACACGCGGCGCTTGTACTGGTGGTACAGCATCTCCATCGCGCGGGCCTCGCCGCGGCGACAGGCTGCGATCAGCTGTGCGTCATCGGCGAGCGCCGCCGCCACGCGCGGGCGTGGGTCGGCCAGGGTCGGTGCGGGCAGAGTGGATACGGTTTCGACGAGTTCGCTCACGAGGTCCCCAGAGCTCCCTGCGCGGTCGGACGCAGGTGGATCGGCACTAGGACTATCGGTCTCGCTGGACCGTTGCCCGGGACGGGCACCTGGAGGGCGGAAAGCCACGTCGCAAGCTAGTCCAAAACGACCGATCTCGCAGCACCTTTCACATACCTGCGGGTTTATGATGGCTCCAGTGCAAGCGCCGCTCGTCGTCGGCTTGGGGCGGATCGGGGTCGCGATCTCCGGCCTGGGCTCGAATCTGCCAGGCGTCGATGCAGCCCCGACGGATCTGGCCGCCCTGGCCCCGACCCCTGCTCCGGGCGTCGCCGTCGCCCTGCGCGCCGCGCTTCGCCTTGGCTGCCGCGCACGCGCCGTGGGGTCGCACGGTGCCGACCTGCTCGGTCAGCTCGCGCGCTCTGCATTGCGCGACGCCGGCATCGATACCGAGCTGCTGCGGGCCTCGGGTACCAGCGCGTGCGATCTCGTCATGGTGGCAGGCGACGGCAAGCTGCGCTCGCACTATCGAGGCGACCGCGGCGAGCTCGTCACGAATGATCCAGGGGCCGCGCTCGCCGGCGCGTCCGCGCTCCTGATCGATGGCAGCGAGCCACGCGACCAGCTCGTCATTGCCGAGATCGCGAAGAACACGAAGGTCCCGGTGATCTTCGATGTCAGCGAGCTGCGCGACGGAACGTCGGATCTGATCTCCGCGTGCGACATCCTGATCGCGTCAGAGCGCGAGGCGAGTGAGCTTGCGCCCCGCGGTGAGCTGACCGATGCACTCGAGGAGCTGTTGAAGCTCGGTCCGCGCGCTGTCGTGATCACGCTCGGTGCCGAGGGTGCGATCGGTCGTCTCGGTGCACAGGTCACGCGGATCCCGGCGTTTCAGAATCCCGACATGCTCGACAGCTACGGTGCCGGGTCGGTGTTCCACGGCGCGTTCGCCGCCGCGCTGCTCAGCGAGCTGCCGTTCGCGCGCTGCGTGGAGCTCGCGGCAGCCGCCGCATCGCTATCGCTGCGCGAGCTCGGTCCGTGGGCGGCGATGCCGAGCCGTGAGGACGTGCTGGCGCTCACGCGAACGCGCCGGTCGTAGCTGACTTACACGTGAACTTCCGCTGGAGTAGCCGTGTTACGCCATGTTGCGGCGCAGATCGATCTGGTCCGCGCCGCGTCTCATTGGGGATGCTGACTAAACTCGTTATTGCCTCGGTTCTCGCGCTTGGTTTCTCGTCGACGATGGCGGATGCGCGCCGTGACATCGCCGCGATGCCGGCCATGAAGTCGGACGTGCTGTTCGAGATGGAGCAGCGCAACAAGGCCGACGTCGCGCTCACGGAATTCGAGCTCCAGATCAAACACGACGGCACGTGGACCTACTTCGAGACGATGAAGCAGTCGATCAAGAAGCGCGGCTCCGGCAAGCTGTCGCCCAAGAAGCTCGCGATCGTGCGCCGCGAGCTCGCGCGCGCGAAGTGGACCGTCACGACGGCCGACGTCACGTGCATGGCGTTCGCCGCGCAGTTCACCGAGTACGCTGTCGACGGCGTGCCGGTGTGGCGCGACGAGATGTGCAGCGGCAACATCCTCGACGCCAAGAGCAGCAAGCGGCTCGCGAACGTGATGGCGATCGTGACGCCACTCATCGCCTCCATGACGAAATAGTTCAGCAATTAATTATGTCGGACAGGTCGGACACGCCGGACACGACCTATTTCTTCGGGCGGATGCCCGCGTCGCTGCCTTCGAGGCGGAAGTGGGCCTCGGCTGCGGCCATCTGCTCCGCCTCCTTCTTCGACTTGCCGACGGCGCGCGCCCACTCCTCGGTGCCGATCGTGACCGCGACGACGAACCGCTTGTCGTGATCGGGGCCGAGCTCCTGGACGACGCGGTAGGTCGGCGTCGACTTGAGGCGTGCCTGCGCGGTCTCCTGGAGGCGCGTCTTGAAGTCGTAGAAGTTTTTGATCTCGGCGCCGTTGATGCGCTCCGTGAGCAGGCGCTCGACGAGATCCCACGCGGCCTGAAAGCCGCCGTCGAGGTAGACCGCCGCGACGATCGCCTCGAATGCGTCGGCGAGGATCTTCGGCTTCGTGCGGCCGCCCGACTTCTCCTCGCCCTTGCCGAGGAGGAGCCAGTTGCCAAAGCCGAGCTTGAGCGCGACATCGGACAGGCCCTCTTCAGAGACGACCTGGGCGCGCGTGACGCTGAGGTCACCTTCGTGCGCGTCGGGGAACCGGTTCATCAGGCGCTGGC
>JACCQV010000330.1 GCA_013813945.1 Deltaproteobacteria bacterium
TCCTTCATCTCGCCGATCAGCGCGTCCTCGGAGACCTTGGCAACACTGCCCGAGGCGTTCTTCTCCGCACCGACCGTCGACATCATCTGGGTCGCGCCGGTGCGCAGGCTGTACTTCTCCTTGTCACCGCGCGAGATCGATCCGTCGTCCTTGTAGCGCTCGTCGATCGGGAGCGAGTCGGCTTTGTCGCCGCCTGCATCCTTGCCGGTCTTCGCGTGCTCGTCGGCAGCGGCGACTGCGGCCTGGGTGTCGAGGTCGCCCTTCTTGAACCACATCGTCTCGCGGAACTTGCCCTTCGATGCGTCCTCGCCGGCCTTCTTGCGGGGAGTCGCAACCTGCGGCGCAGCGAGCACGGGCGCGGCAACGACGGGCGCAGCAACGACAGGCGGCGCGACAACGGGTGCAGCCACGACCGGCCGGGCAACCTTTGCGATCTCCGGCGCGGCTGCCGTGATCGCGCTATGGGCCCCTGCCATCGCAGCGGGTGACGAGGGTACCGTGGTCGCGGGAACGGACGAGGCCGGCGGAGGAGCCCATGGCGAGCGCTCGAGCGGGGCCATCCCCTGCGCGGGCGGCTGCGCGAGAACGGACGGTGCAGCGACGGCGACCGGGGCCTGCATCGCGGGGGCCTGCATCGCGGGGGCCTGCATCGGCGCGGGTGCGGCCTCGCCAAAGCCGCCCGAGAAGCCGACCGCCGTCGCCGACCCAACGGCCTTGCTGGGCGCTGCGGCGGCCGCGACTGCCTGCGGAAGGATCGGAGCCTGAGGCGACGTGCCGGCGAATCCGCCCATGCCGTGGCGGACGCCGAGCAGGGTCTGGACGAGCTCCGCCTTGGGCCGGCCCGCCTTGCCGAGCAACTGGCTCGGCTTCGAGTCCGACTCGCCACGAGCGATGCGACCGACCTCGTCGACAAACTGCCGGACGGTCAAGAACCGCTTGGTCGGACTGCGATCGAGCGCGCGCATGATCACGGCCTCGACCGGGGCGGGCACCGGGGCCAGCGACGATGGCGTGCTGATCACCGCGGCCGCATGGGCGCGGTGAATCTCGTCGACGCTGCCCGAGTGAACGGGCACGCCCGTGAGCACGTAGTAGTACAGCGCGCCGAGGTTGTAGAGGTTCGAGCGCTGATCCACGGCCTTGCCATCGACCTGCTCGGGCGCGACGAACTCGGGCACGCCGGGCACCTTGTCGGAGGTGGGAACCGGCAGCGAGAAGTTGATCAGCTTGATGTCCGAGCCGGCGAACAGGACGTTCTTCGGCGCCAGATCGCGGTGGACCACACCGACCTGGGCCGCCTCGATCAGGGCTTCACCGATGACCTCGATCAGGTGGGCCGCTTGATCGAGCGCGATCGGGCCGCGGGCGGTGATCGCCTCGGCCAGGGTCTGCGCGCCCTCGATCAGCTCGAGCGCGACCCACGTCTGCTCGCCCCGCTTGCCGGAACCGAGGATCTTCGCGACTCCGGCGCTCTGGACGCGCTCGAGCTGCTTGAGCTCGCGCTCGAGGCGCTGTGCCACCCCGGGGAGGGCGGTGACTGCCTGAGCGACGACCTTGACCGCTACCGCGGTCCCGGACTGCTTGTCCCGGGCCCTGTGGACGGCGCCGGTACGGCCTCCCCCCAGCTGCTCACCGAGGTCGAAGCGTGCGCTGAGGGTGTCGGCCCCCGCGGTCTGCCCTTCGAGGGGAACGAGCCGAGCAGCGTCGACGGGACAAAAGTTCGCGTCATCGCTGAACTGCTTCTGGCACTTGGGGCAAAGCTTCATCGCCGCGTCACTCTAATTCTGCGGATCGTAAGGAGTTCCACCGAGGAAAGCAACTTAGCGTGGTCCCGAGGCCGCGTCGAGCGACGTTGACAACCACTACCCACCGACGCTACAAGCCCCGGATCGTCATGGCTTCCAATACCAAAGCGACCACCGTCAAGCGTAAGAACAAGCAAGAGAAGGCGGGCCGCCGCCGCAAGAACAAGCTCGCCCGGAAGTCGACGAAGTCGAACGCCGAGCTGTTCGCCGGTCTCGGTGAGCCCGGCACGGCTGCTCCGCGCCGCTAGCAGTCACCTCGCTCTCGCTTCGTTAGCCCGGGTCTGCAGAGACGCGGTCGACCGAGTACACGCCCTTGATCCGGGACTGTGAACGGATCACCTGCTTGAGCTGATCGAGGTCTTTGACGGACGCGTGGAACGTGTTCACCGCGCGGCCGTCCTCGGTCGCCCGGCAGTGCGC
>JACCQV010000335.1 GCA_013813945.1 Deltaproteobacteria bacterium
GTCGTGGTTCGCGGCAAGGCAGCGGTACCCACCCTGCTCGTGATCCGCGATGGCGAGATCACGTTCGAACCTGCCGGCGAGCTGTGGGGACGCGAGATCCCCGAGACCTTCGATGCGCTCAAGACGAAGTTCGGCGGCAAGCGCGACGTCGGTGTGTCCGCGATCGGCCCGGCGGGAGAGAAGCTCCAGCGGATCGCGTCGGTGATGAACGATCGCTATCACGCGTTTGGCCGTCAGGGATTCGGCGCGATCTACGGGAGCAAGAACCTCAAGGCGATCGTGGTGTCGGGTACGCGCGACATCCCGATCGCGAAGCCCGACGAGTTCAAGAAGATCTGCAAGGCGATCACCGACGAGTACAAGAAGGACCTCAGCATCGTGGCGCGGTTCTTCGCGTACATGGGCAAGCCCAAGGGCTGGCTCGGCTGGATGTACCGGCTGATGACCCGGCTCGGCATGAAGGTGCAGGCGCCGACCGCGGCGATGCGCCGGATGTGGTCGCAGCGCGGGACGACAGCCGCCGTCGCGCTCTCGGTCGAGAACGGTGATGCACCGATCAAGAACTGGATGGGCGTCGGCTCGCGCGACTTCCCGCTCGCGAAGAAGGGCATGAAGATCGACGGCAAGGTCGTCGACAAGTACATCACCAAGAAGCTGTCGTGCGGCGACTGCCCGATGCCGTGCAAGGGCATCGTCAAGGTGAAGTCGCGCAACCTCACCGATGTGCGGCGGCCCGACTACGAGACGATCGTCGGGTTCGGCGCGAACCTCGTCAACGACGACATCGAGCTCGTGACCGCGTGCCACGATGCATGCAATCGCCTCGGGATCGACGCCGTGAGCTCGTCGGCGACGCTCGCGTGGGTGTGCGAGGCCACGGAGAAGGGGATCCTCACCGCGGCCGACCTCGACGGGATCGAGATGACGTGGGGAAACGGCGAGGGCGCACTCCTGCTCACGATCAAGATGGGAACTGGCGAGGGGTGCGGCGCCTGGCTCGGAAGCGGCGTCCAGCGCGCGGCCGAGCACGTCGGCAAAGGGAGCGACGACTTCGCGGTCCACATCCATGGTGGCGAGCCCGCGTACCACGACAGCCGGTTCACCTCGCTGATGGGCGTGACGTACATCGCCGATCCAACGCCGGGCCGCCACACGGCCGGATCCGCGTCGTGGAACGAGACCTTCGGAGCGGGGTTCTCGCTGCCGAACGCCGCCGAGAAGAAGGACTGGAACGTGAAATGGAAGGGCACCGAGGGCAAAGGCAAGGCCCAGGCGCTTCACTCCAACGCCCACCAGGCGATGAACGGCCTTGGCCTCTGCATGTTCACGATGCTGACCGGCCGTTTGCCGTGGGCCGACCTCCTCGATGCGGCGACAGGCTGGGGCATGAGTGATGCGGACATCCTCGTGTGTGGCGAGAGAATTCAGAACTTGCGCGCGGCGTTCAATCGCCGCGAGGGCATCGTCCCTGCTGACTTCAAGCCGCATCGCCGCATGCTCGGTGAGGGCGACGGTCACCTCGAGGCCGGCCCGCTCAAGGGAATCCGCGTTCCACTGCCCGTCCTGCGTGACGACTACTACGGCTCGATGAAGTGGAACACCACGTCCGGCCACCTCGCGAAGTCGCGTGCGACGGAACTGGGCATGGCGGACATCCTCGATGGATACTTGGACTGATGGGTATCTTCGACAGACTCCGGGGCGACTCGATCCGGGTCCACATCCTGATCAAGGGCCGGATCGGCGATGACTGGAAGGAGATCGACGAGCACTTGCGGCTGCCGCGCGGCACCACGCTCGGCAAGCTCGTCGAGGTGGCGACCGGCGCGGGTGTCCCGCTGCGTGAGGCGCTCGACAAGAGCCCACACCTGATCGACACGATGATGCTCAACGGCGAACGCTGTCCGCTCGCAGAGAACACCGAGCGCGAGCTCGCGGACGGCGACGAGATCTACCTGCTGGCCCCGCTCGCGGGCGGCTAGCTCTCTATCAGAAGGCGAGCGCGCCGGCGAGCACCGCGCCGTAGACGCGGAGCAGGGTCGCGAGATCCGCGTCGTCGAAGTGCAGCGACGCACCGAGGAACCAATCGCGACCGTACCGGACCTCGGTCAGCTGATCGGGGACCTCCTGGTTGAGGCCCTTGTTGATGCTGAGGTAGCCAGGCTCGTTGAGCGCATCGTCGATGCCCGCGATGACGTAGATCGATCGGAACACCGCGAACGCAGCCGCGAGCTTGAGTCGCGGTGTCCGCGAGAAACCACCGAACACGTCGGCAGAGACCTTGAGCCGCCCGCTCAGCATGTGGGCATCGACGCCAGCACCGAAGGTCGAATCCTTGATGCCCGCGCGGATCGCCAGTGGGCCCGTCTGCTTGCCGAACTGCATCGTGAACCGCAGCGTGTCCTTGATCTCCTGACGCCGTGTGAGCTCCGACGTACCGCTGGCGTCGGAGATCTGGTCGGAGGGGATGCCGCCGAGACCGCCGCGCTCGAACTCGATCAGATAGAACTTGTCGGTGCGCGCTCGGATCTCGGCGACCGCGTAGAACCGCGGAATGCGCGAGAAGACATTGAGCTCGAGCCGCATGCCGAGCCACGACTTGAAGCGATAGAAGCTCGAGACGGCCTCGCGTCCCGACGCAGCTGCATCATCCAGCGTCTCGCCGAGCTCCTTGTCGTTGACGAGGCGGCCGAGCGTGCCCTTGAAATCGTCGCCCTCGCCGTTGTTGATCGCGGCCATCACCTCCGCCGCCTGGCGAGCTGGCTCGTCGATCGCATCCAGCCCGGTGCGCGCTTCGCGTAACCCGTCGATGACGTCCGAGCGAACGGCTCCGATCCGCTGGCGCGCCTCGGCGACCGCCTTGTCGACGCGGCCCAGCGTCGAGATCAGGTCAGGCGACAGATCCGTGAGCGCAGCCGCGCCGCGTGCGGTCAGATCGTCGACCCGCACCATCGCGGCCTGCGCGGTGCGCAGCGGACCCTCGATCCGGCCCTGTGCCAGCCAGCCGTCGATCACGCCCAGCCTCTCTGGCACCGCACCATTGATGAGCTTGCGGCCGTCGAGCATGACCTCGTGCAGCACCTCGAGGACGTTGTTGATCCGCGGCAACGCCGACTCCATCGCGCGCAAGGCCGCATCGGTCGACGCACCTTCGATGACGTGGAGGATCGGCTCGCCCGACCTCAACAGCCGCGCCGGAGCCGCACCCTCGGGGCCACCGGTCGGGATGATCTCGATGTAGCTGTCACCGAACAGCGAG
>JACCQV010000339.1 GCA_013813945.1 Deltaproteobacteria bacterium
CTCGTGGACGAGCACGTGCACGTGACACGTGCACGGCGGATCCAGCTGCCTACTTCGGCGCTTTGAGCAGCTTGAACGAGTCCAGGTACTCCTGGACCTCCGCTTCGGTGCAGCCCTTGACCATGCAACCCATGTTGACCTGGTAGAGGCGGTGCTTCACCAGGTAAACGCGCTGGGTCAGCTCGAGCTTGTCACCGACGAGAACCTTGAACTCGCGGCCCGGATACCTGTCGGCCAGCTTGAGCTCGCGATCCGTCACGACCTTGCCCTGCACCCGCTTCGCGGCGCCGTCACGTGCCCCCTCGAGCATCGTCTTGGGGTCGCCCTTCCATGTCGACTTCGGTAAGTCGCTATAGCTGACGAAGTACGCCTTGGTTCCGCCGATCACCGAGGCCTGCCAGAGCTTGATCGGGCCGGCGGCCGTCTGCTCCGTCGCGGTCTCCTCCTTCGGCGTGCCCGGCATCATCACGGAGAAGTTTGCATTCTTCTTCGTGAACGCCTTCCAGACTGCCTTGTCGAAGCCGGCGAGCAGCAGGATGGCGAGGACCAGGCACACAAACGTCGCAGTTCGGCGCAGCATCACGCGAGCCTAGCATTGCAGTGACGAGAACCCGCGACAGGACAGGGGTTGCGGTAGGATGGCTGACATGTCGGATGGCACGGGGGGGCTGGCGCCGCAGGCGGCACCATCGAGCGCTCTGTCCGAGATGGCGACGCTGGAGGACGCACTCCGCCGCGAGCAGAAGAAGGTCGCGCTGGTCCAGGAGGTCAGCCGCGCGCTGTCCGACTCCGGAGATCTCGACACCCTGCTCAACCTGATCATGGCGAAGGTCACCGAGCTGATGGAGGCCGACCGCGCGACGCTGTTCCTCCTCACCGAGGATGCGCAGTCGCTGTGGTCCAAGGTCTCGCAGGGCGGTGAGCGAGTCGAGATCCGGCTGCCCGTGGGTGAGGGGATTGCGGGCTGGGTCGCGCAAACACGCGAGATCGTCAACATCCCCGATGCGTACGCGGACCAGCGGTTCTATCCCGCCGTCGACGTCAAGAGTGGGTACCGCACGCGCTCGATCCTCAGCGTGCCGATGCTCGGCGCGCTCGGCGTGCTCGTCGGCGTGCTCCAGGTCCTCAACAAGCAGGACGGACCGTTCACGACCTCGGACGAGGAGCTGCTCCTCGCGCTCGCGGCCCAGGCGGCGATCGCGATCGAGAACGCACGGCTCTATCACTCGATGGTCGCGCAGAACCAGGAGCTGTCGCGCGCCCGCCGCGACCTCGAGCGCAGGACGCGCGAGCTCAACGCTCTGTACGAGGTCGAGAAGGAGCTGTCGGCGGCGCTCGATCTCGACGATCTGCTATCGCGCATCCTCGCGCAGGCGATCAACGTGCTCGGCGGCGGTGCCGGTTCGATCGCGCTCGTCGATCCCGATGGGGCGTTGCGGTTCCGCACCGTGCAGGGCCCCGCAGCTCCGCGGCTGATCGAGCGCACGTTGCCCCACGGCACGGGCCTCCTCGGCTGGGCGATCGCGCACCGCTCGCCGATCATCGTCGACGATCCCAACGCCGATCCGCGGCACGCTGCGGACGTCGCGAAGGAGGCGGGAGTCAGCCCGCAGCACTTGATGATCGCGCCGCTCGTCGACGGCGATGACGTGCTCGGGGGCATCGAGATCGTCGACCAGCGACGTGCTTCGCGCGATGGCGACGGCCCGTGGGGCGAGGATGATCTCAAGCTGCTGGTCCTGATCGCCGCACAGACTGCCGGTGCGATCGGCATGGCGCGCCGGCGCAGCGAGGCGAGCAATCGCGATCGCCTGGCGTCAATCGGTCGGATGCTCGCGGGCCTGCTCCACGATCTCAAGACACCGATGACGATCATCTCCGGATATGCGCAGCTGATGGCTGCGGCGGACGAGGCGGATCAGCGCGACAAGTACGTCGAGCAGATCCAGCGCCAGTTCGACCTGATGGCCGGCATGACGCGCGAGGTGCTCGCGTTCGCGCGCGGCGACACCGACCTCGTCGTCCGCAAGGTCTACATCAACAAGTTCACCGAGGACCTGACCACCCAGCTCGGCGCCGCGGTCGCGGGCCGAGGGATCGACTTCATGGTCGACGCTCGCTACGACGGCATCGCGTTCTTCGACGAGCAGAAGCTCCTGCGCGTGTTCCACAACCTGGTGAGCAACGCGATGGAGGCGATGCCCGAAGGCGGCAAGCTGCGCGTGGTCGTCGACCGCGATGCCGAGCAGCTGGTGGTCAGCGTCATCGACAACGGGCCCGGCATCCCGGCGCAGGTTCATGCGCGGATGTTCGAGCTGTTCGCCACGGGACGAAAAGGCGGCACCGGGCTCGGCCTCGCGATCGTGAAGCGGATCGTCGATGACCATCACGGCACGATTCGCTGTGAGACCGGATCGACCGGGACGGCGTTCGTCATCCGCCTCCCGCTGCTCCGTCCCACCGACGGCGACTGAC
>JACCQV010000375.1 GCA_013813945.1 Deltaproteobacteria bacterium
GTTGCGCGACGAGGCGATCGTCCGCGGCGGCGTGCTTCACGGCGAGCTGTCGTGGTGGATCCCCGAGATCAAGCTCGCGAAGGTGGGAGGGCTTCCGATCGACGAGAAGGCCGGCAAGGTCGTCTGGACTTCGTACCTGCAGATCGGCGCCACCATTCCCGCGGAGGTCCGCCCGCTCGTCGAGCAGATCAGCGCGATCGTTCTGTTCGACGTGTTGATCGACAACCCGGATCGCTGGAGTGGCAACAACACGGTGATGTCTCCGGACGGCAAGACGTTGTTCTTCATGGACAACACGATGTCCTTTGGAAAGCTCGCGTTCGGTCACCAGTCGAACCTCCTCGCGATGCGGCGGATCCAGGTGTTTCCGAAAGCCCTGGTCGCGCGGCTCCGCACCCTGACGCTCGAGCAGATCGAGGCAGCGCTCACCGTGTCCGAGGCCGAGGCACATCGGCTTGCGCCGCTGCTGCATCCTCAGGAAATGCGTGCGATCCTCGTTCGCCGCGACAACCTGCTGCGCTACATCGACTTGCTGATCGAACAGCACGGTGAAGATGCAGTGCTCGCAATTCCATGAACACGAGCTGTCCCACCTGCAGCAAGGCCGTCGATCCGGTGCGCGCGCGTCACGTACGCGTCCGCGACGGCAAGGTGGTCGCGTACTGCAGCCCGGGCTGCGAGCAGGCGGCCGAGACCAAGCCGACAGCGATTCCGAAGGCGCAGCCGTTTGCGCTCGATAGCGGCCCGGTCATCGAGATCGTGCGCTCGCGCGATGACGCCGAGGACGATGCCGATTCGAAGGGTAGCCCCAAGGTCGGGGTGAACCTCGCGGAGATGCGAGAGCTCGATCGCAAGCACGGGCGCGCACCGACGCCGCTACCGATCCGGCCTGGCCGCAAGGCGCCGCTGATCATCGTGCTCGTGCTCCTCGTCGGCGGAGCCGGGGCGCTGGTCGCGTACAAGTATCTGTTCTCCAACCGTGACGTCTCGGCCTCGACCCAGGGGGCCCGCACGGATGCGGTGGCAGTCCCGGTCCCACCACCGGTGGTGCCGGCAGCGCCGCCCGCACCCACGGCCGCGGACAGCGTGACTCGAGCTCTCGGCATCCTCGCCACGAACCTCGATTCGCAATCTCCTCGAGTCCAGCGGGTCGCCGCCGCCGCCCTGTCGCGCACCGGTGATCCCAAGGCGATCGGACTGCTCGCGACTGCGCTCACGAAGGAGACCAGCGACATCATCAAGCTCGATATCGCGTATGCGCTCGCGCGTGCCGGGGACAAGCGCGGACGGGCCGCCCTCGTCGCAGGGCTTGGCTCGGGACGCCGCGACATCAAGGCAGCGGCCGGCCGCTCGCTCGCGCTGCTCGGCGATGCCCGCGCGGCCCAGGGCCTCGCTCCGTACCTCGGGGTCACCCAGCTCCGACTCGGCGCGGCAGAGGCACTCGCCTACCTCGCGGATCCCAAGGCGGTGGCCGTCCTCGACCAGCTGCGCAGCGCCGAAGCGGGGGCCGATGATGCGAAGACTTCGCCCGACGATCGCGCACGTGCAACGATCGCTCTTGGCTTTGCCGGCCGGACCGACGTGATCCCCGAACTCCACAAGCTCCTCGACGATCCGCGGTTCAACGCGTTCGCAGCGCACGCGCTAGCGAAGCTCGGCGATCCGGCTGCCCGGCCGGTTCTCCTCGACCAGCTCGCGATCCCCTCGCTGCGCGTCGACGCCGCTCGCTCGCTGCGAGTCCTCGAGCCCGCATTCGATGCCACGCCGCACCTGCCGGCGCTCCTCGCAGCCCTCGGCAGCCTCAAGGACACGGAGCAAGTTCAGGTCGCCGAGGCGATCCTTCTCCTCGCGGGAGAGGCAACCTGGTCGGAGCGTCCGTGACGGACGCGGCGATCGCGCGCAAGCTCCGGCTGTTCTACGTCTTCCGGCTACTCGCGACGTCGTACCTCTACGTTCCGATCTTCATGCTGTTTCAGGTCTCGCGGGGCCTGTCGTTCTTCGAGAGCCTGGTGCTCGGCGGCATCTTCAGCGCGGTCGTGATCGCGGTCGAGGTTCCGACCGGCGTGTTCGCAGATCGAATCGGCCGTCGGCGCTCGATGCTGCTCGGCGCGCTCGCGATGGTCGCGTCGTGCTTGATCGCGGCGCAGGCACACTCGTTTGGTGCCTTCGCGATCGCCGAAGCACTCGGCGCACTGTCGATCGCGCTGTGCTCGGGCGCCGACTCCGCGTACCTGTTCGACTTCCTCAGCGAGCACGACCGTGCGCACGAGTACGGTCGTCGCGAGTCGACCGCGAGCGCGTGGCACCTGATGGGCAGTGCGGTCGCATTCGCCGGCGGCGGGTTGCTCGCCCAGATCGACCTCGCGCTGCCCTATCTCGTCACGGCGGTCGTGGCGTCGATCGCGGCGGTCATCGCGTGCATGCTCCACGACGATCGGCCGGTCGCCGATGACCGCATCCCCGCGAGCATTGGCATGCGGACGTGGCGGCACGAGATCGGCGCGGCACTCGGCGAGGTCGCGCGCAACCCGCGGCTCGCGTGGATCGTCGGGTACTCCGCGGTCGTGTTCGTGATGCTGCGCGCGACGGTCTACCTGTATCAGCCCTACCTCGAAGAGCGTGGGCTCGGCCCCGTCTCGATCGGTTTGCTGTTCGCCGGCGTCTACGTGATCGCGTCGCTCGTGGCGTATCGCACGTACAGGCTGCGTCATCGGTTCGGTGACGAGG
>JACCQV010000423.1 GCA_013813945.1 Deltaproteobacteria bacterium
CTGCGATTGGGCCGCCCGAAGCAGTTGATCGGCCAGCTCGGCATGGCCTCTCGGAAGCTCGGCGATCAGGTCCATCTCGACGGCGAGAAACTCGATCGAGCGCTGATAGACGCAGCTTCTGGAACCGGAACACGACCGAGCTATCGGTTGCCTCGTTCACGGGTTGCGTCCACGTCAATGTCCAAGGTGGCGTTGATGTTCAGGTTCACGTCAACGCGACGTTAACTGAGCGGCATTGCCGCTAGATCGTGATCTTCGGCGTCACGAAGCCCGCGCGGGCGCTGCCGATCCGGAGATCGAGCGTGCCCGTGCCGCGCACGAGGTAGCTCGCCCACGCGGCGTGCGTGCTGCCGCGCGTTCCCGGATATGCGGGCAGGTTCTGGCCGGTGTGCAGGCCGTGACCCCAGCCGTCGAGGTGACCGAGGATCTGGTGACTCACTCCACGATCGACGAGCTCGCAGCCGTCGGTGGTCGCGGTGGCGTAGAGCGGCTCGTTGAACTCGAGCTTCTTCGCGGACGGCAGACCGTAGGTCCCGAGGTACCCGTCGTTGAGCACCTCGACCTCGACGCGGGTCAGCTCGCCCGGTAGAGCATGGCGCTCGATCCGCCCGATCCGGAGGTGCGGCGCGAGTGCGGCGACGCGCAGAAACGCCTGAGCCTGCGAGGCGCACATCTTCGCGAGCTCGTGGAGTGGCGGATTCCAGATTCCGACGCGCGGATCGATCCCACCGATCTCGACCTTGCCGAGCTGCGGGTGATCGAACGGCCGCCACGGCGGGAACGATCGGCCGGCATTCTCGTCGCGATCCCACCACGCGAGCTTGATGAGGTCCTTGCGCGTGACGCGCTCATAGTACTGCGCGAACTTCGGTGGGCGCTCCATGCCGAGGCGCTTGAACAGATCCCACAGCTCGATCACGTAGCCGATCGCGCCACGCTGGTTGTACGCGTAGTCGGTGAGGTCGCCGCGCAGTGGCTTGTCGGGCTCGTAGAGGAACTCGTCGTGGCCCGACACCGTCGGGTATCCCGTGTGCTCGGTCATCCACGCCTCGACCTGGCGGAACACCGCGAGGTCTTCTTGATCCATCTTGGCGTCGGGTGCGTGACCGAGCGGGCGGATCAACACGCCGCCGAACGTGTGGAAGTCGAGCCACGCGAAGATGTTGGGATGCTTGGTCGCAAACTCGACGACGCCGCGCGCCTCGGGCTCGCTCGCGGGGAACGCGCCGGCACCGATCGACTCGTGCGATGGCGCCCACGACCACGGGAAGTTGCGATTGAGATCGACGGGGTTGTCGCCGAGGAAGAACGGCGATGGGATCTTCTTGCCGTCGAAGTGCTCGATCGTACCCTCGGGATAGAGCTTGTAGAACGGACCCTCGTCCTCGATCGTGCGTTCGACGAGGAGGCCGGGAAACTCGGGCGCCTCGACCAGCTCTCCACCCGGATCCTGGACCCGCATCGAGAGTGCGATGCCGTCGCCATCGATGTCGCCGACGAGCCAGCGCGGACGGCCACGCTCGATGCGCTCGTCGCGTGGCACGCTGCGCAGCGATCGACCGCTCGTGAGGACGTGCTCGGCACCATCAGGCGAGACGCGCGGCACGACGTAGAACAACACGTCGCGCAAGCGCGCCGCGATCGCCTCGGGGAGATCGACCGCATCGGGCTCGACGTGAAGCCGGAGCGCATCCTCCGCGATGGCCAGCGCGCAGCTCGATCCCGCGAGCTCGGCGGCGTGCAGGTTGCCGTCGACCCACACCGCCGGCCGGATCCGCGTGGGCTCTGGTCCAACCGTGAGCAGCCACACATCGCGGCCCTCCGGCGTCCGCGCGATCGAGGTCACGGTGCACAGCTCCGGGTAGGCCTCGACCCAGGCCCGGAGCTGCGCGGTCAGGCGCTCGTGATCGAGGTACGCGCGGCGGAATCCCAGGGACAGGTCGGCCAGGGCAGGCGGCATCGGGCACGGACGTACCACGGGCCTGGGACGCAACGCCGCCCTGACACCCGTGTCCTGGGTGTGACCGATGCCGAGACCTGCCCGATCGTCGACCTCAGCGAATAACAGATCCGCTTCCCACGTCCGACGTTCAATCCATACTGGTGAACCATGCTGACCTTTGACTCCCTCCCACAGGCCCGCGTGGCCCGCATCAAGGGGCAGCTCGTCGCCCCGCCGCCGCGGCCCCCCGAGCCGCGCACCCGGCTCGCCGAGAGCCTGTACAACGTGGCGGCGATTGCGCTCGGCCTGTGGCCGCTCACCGCCGTGATGGTCCTCGGCTTCGCGATGCTCGCGCTCGCCGGTCTCTACACGTCGCC
Organism: Deltaproteobacteria bacterium; assembly: GCA_013813945.1. Taxonomy (GTDB): domain Bacteria; phylum Myxococcota_A; class Polyangia; order Haliangiales; family Haliangiaceae; genus JABFXX01. The sequence goes on from JACCQV010000423.1 coordinate 2,320, forward strand.
GTAGCTCAGTCGTCCAGCGGCATCGCGCGCAACGTCTTCGGTAGCTCGAGCAGACTCTCCGTCGGCGAGCCGACGAGCATCGCCGGGCTCATGTTGGTCAGGCCCCACGGTTCGACGGTCCCTGACGTGACGGCGAACGCTCCGTTGTCGATCCGACCGACGACGCCAAACCCCGATCGCATCGGGACGCGCGCGGTCTCGATCACGAGGTCCGGGAGGTGGCTGACGTCGATCTCGACGAGGCCACGCTCGCAGGTGATCACGAGCCGATAGCCGAGCACCCGACGCTCGACGAGCAGGATGTTGCCGAGCTCCGAGGTGAACACCTCGGTCCAGCCCTCGGTCGGGCTGCCATGCTGCGCGAGCGCCTGGAACTCGAGATGGTAGAGCTGCGCGCTGTCGATCTTGCGCGCGAGGATCCCGTGCGAGGTGACGACGCAGTCGAGGTACCCGAGCGCGTGCAGCTCCGTGACGGTCGACAGGTGATCGACCGTCCACCACGAGCCGGGAACGTGGGGCGTGCATCCAAGGAAGACGTTCTTCGCCGAGCTGCCCTTGAGCCACTCGGAGATGGCGCACGCGACCTCGGGTGCGCTGCCGGTATCGCTGAGCCGGCGATCGCCGTTCCACAGCACGCCGAGCGTCGAACCCGGCAGGCGATGCACCGCATCGAAGTGGAACAGCCGGCCCTCGAACGGAGAGACGAGCGACAGCTTGTCGCCGACCCGGATGCTCGCGACGGCATCGAGATCTTCGGGGACCGCGATGTTGGTCTCGCCACGCGGATCGAGCGCGACGAACAGCAGGCCGCGCGGCGTCAGGCCCTGCTTGCGGAGCTCCTTGAGCCCGAGGATGACCGCCGCCGGGTCGCGATAGTGATACACGCGCGTGGCGAACATCGTCGGAACGACCGTATCACAGCAGCACTCCGGTCAAGACCAAGTTCGCGATGCCGAAGTAGATGAGGATGCCGCTGACATCGACGAGCGTCGCGACGAAAGGCGCCGAGGATGCTGCAGGATCCTGGCCGAGCTTGCGCAGGAGGAATGGCAGCATCGCACCCGCGAGTGTTCCGCAGAGCACGCAGCCGATCACCGCGATGCCGCAGGTCACCGCGAGCAGTCCGAAGTGCTCGCCGTAGCTTCCCGCAGCGCCCCAGATGGCAACGCGCAGGAGTGCGATCACACCGAGGACCCCGCCGAGCATGAGCCCGAGGCTGAGCTCGCGACGCAACACGATCCACCAGTCGGCGGTGCGGACCTCGCCGAGCGCCATCGCGCGGATCATCAGCGTCGAGGCCTGCGAGCCGGAGTTGCCGCCGGTCGAGATGATCATCGGGATGAACAAGGCGAGTAGCGGCTCTCGATCGATCTGGCCGGCAAAGCTACCCATGGCGCTGGCGGTCAATGTCGAGCCGATCAGGAGGATCACGAGCCAGATGCCGCGCTTCCACAGCATCTCGCGGCGGCTCGACTGCAAGTACGGCAGCTCGAGCGCGGCCATGCCGCCGAACTTCTGAGCGTCCTCGGTGGCCTCTTCCTGGACGACGTCGACGATGTCATCGACGGTGACGATGCCCTTCATCCGACCGTACTGATCGACGACCGGCACGACGGTCATGTCGTGCTCGGCGAACACGCGCGACACCGTCTCCTGGTCCATCTCGTCCGTGACGCGAACGACGTCGGTCTCCATGATCTCGGCGACCGTGTCCTTCGGATCGGCCGCGAACAGATCGCGGAACGAGACCACGCCGAGCAGGCGCTGCTCGGGGTCGACGACGTATGCGTAGTAGATCGTCTCGATCTTGTCGCGGGCTTGTCGGCGCAGGAACGCAATCGCCTCGTCGGCCGTCATCTGCGGACGCAGACGCGCGTAGCGGGTCGACATCAGACCGCCGGCTTCGTCCTCGGCGTACGCGAGGAGCGCGGTGACTTCCTTGCGCGTCGGGGCATCGAGCAGCGCGAGCAGGATCTTCTTCTGGTCGGGATCGTCGACCTGCTGGATCACGTCGGCGACGTCGTCGGGCTCGAGCAGCCGCATCCACTGCCGGCGCTGGCCGGGGCGGAAGTGCAGCAACAGTGCCGCCTGATCGACGGCATTGAGTGCGACGAAGAACTCCTCGGCGTCCTCGCGCGGCAGAACGCGTAGACCATCGCTGCGCTCTTCGAGATCCAGCAGCGGCCAGGCATCGCGGAGGTCGTCGACGGTGAGCTCGTCATCGGCCGGCTCCGTCTCCGGTGGAGTCGCGCCGATCGTGGTCGGCATCGGTGGCAAGATCGTCGAGCGCCGCGACCGTCCCGATGCCTGGACTTCGATCAGCTCGACGACCTCGGAGTCCTCGCCGCGAGTCTCGGCGATCGCCTTGATCTCCGCCGCGACCTTGCTCGCCTCCTCCGGAGGGAGCATCGAGATCTCACCCGTCGCGTTCTCGGGCCGGTCGGGGACCAGATCCGGAATGCTGTCATCGGGCGGCGGCGCCATCGAGGACACCCTGCCCGATGATCACGGCTTCGTAAACAGGAGGCAGTCGACGATCGCGGGAATCGCCGTCGCGGCAGGCGCGCGGATCACACCGCCCGATCTTGCCGCGATGTCGCCGAACGGATTGTCCTCGACGTTGACGTCCACGATCGGCGCGGCATTTCGCCCCGCGAGGGTGACCACCTGCCACGGCAGGTTGGTCTGCGCCGATGTGCCCGCCACGATCAGCAGCGCCGCGCGGCTGGCGATCCGGTGCACGGTATCGAGGTGATAGTGTTTCTCGTCGTAGCTCTCGTCGAACCACAGCACGTGCGGGCGTGCCATGGCGCCACACCGCGGACAGCGCAGCAGCGCACGCACCTCGGGCGTGACCTCGGAACCGCGCGCGAAGTCGGGCACCGCATCGGGCAGGGGCCACCGCTCCGCGACGCAAGCGCTCGCGCACCGCATCAACGAGATGTCGCCGTGGATCGGATACGTCGTCGCGTCGGGGCTACCGGCGCGGCGGTGCAGGCCGTCGACGTTCTGGGTCACCAGCGCGAACCTGTCGGGCACCGCCGCTGCGAGGCGCGCGAGGGCGAGGTGTGCCGGGTTGGGTGTCGCGCTCCGGCAGACGCCGCGCCGGTAGAGGTACCAGGCCCACACCGACCACGGCATCGCC
>JACCQV010000428.1 GCA_013813945.1 Deltaproteobacteria bacterium
AGCGTCTGGAAATGGAACATCGACCCGGTATCGGCCGGTGGCTCGGCCGGTTGCCTCGGAGTCGCCTACGCAGACGCCTACGCCTACGCCTACGAGGTCAACACAAGCGATCCCTGGGGTTAGTCGAGCCCGGACTTGCGACGCACGCGGCGATGCTCGTGCTCCTCGTCGACGAGCCGGACGTAGTCGAGCTGGTCCACCGGCTCGAATGGCGTTGGCTCGGTGTTGCCGAGCTCGCGCACGCGGGCGCGGAACGCATCCGCGATCTGGTCGAAGGGTGGTAGATCCGTTCGGCCCGAGAGCGCACCCGAGGTCGCGGCTTCGGACGCCTCGACGGTGAGCTGCAGGGCGACCTCGCGCGTGATCCGGCCGCGGCGGATCACGTCCTGAACACTGGTCGCCAGGTGACCGAGCTCGTACTGCTTGGAGTCGAGCATCTCGAGGGCGACGAAGATCACCTGCCGCGCGGACAGCACCTTGTCCTGGTAGAGGATGAGCGCCGCCTGGAAGTAGTTGAACACCGGCACGAGCCGCGGACCGAACCGGCGGAAGCCGAGCGGCGGCGACCGTCGATCGAGGTGGATGAACACCCGGCGCACGGCGTTTCCCTTCGGGACGCGGCGCGCGAGATCGAGGATCCGTGCGGTGTCGTCCTCGTACGCGCGGGATGCGGTGAGCACGCGCTCGAGATCCTGCAGGCTCACGGTGCCGGCGACGATGTCCGCGTACAGGCAGTAGATGATCGCGTCCGCTTCGGCGTCGTCGCCGAACAATGTCTCGTACTCCGCGGTCGCGCCGATCCGCGACTGCAGCATCGCGGGCAGCTTGTACGGGATCTGGGCGCGCAGCGCGCGGAACCGGCCCTTGAGGATGTTCTTGAGGTTGTTCTTGAGGACGAACTCGTCCCAGTAGATCCCATCGAGCGCGAGCTTGGCGGCGAGCACCTGACGCATCTGCGTCGGGCTGCCGGAGACGATGCAGATCCGATGACCGGGTTGCTTCAGCGCGCGGAGCAGGGCGGTCGCGCCGGGGAACGCCCGCTTGTCCGCGGCGGTCTCGAGCGCGCTCTTGTAGAGGTCCTTGAGGCTGTCGAACTCGGTGCGCAGGTACGTCTTGTCGAGGTCCCAGCGAAACACGTGCTTCGGCGGTGTCGCGCCGTCCTCGAGCCCGGGCGGGATGTGATCGAGAAGGCCGATCCGCTCACCGATCTGGATCGGCAGCGACGTCATCCGACGCAGCAGACTCTTGCGACGACCCGCCACTTAGCTCTCGGCGATGCCCGGAACCGAGGACGCGCGCGGCTTCCGCTGCGAACGCTCGTCGAGCTCGGCCATCGTGCGCGCGATGTTCCCGCACAGGTTCCCGGAGAGCGCCTTGTGCGCGACCTTGATCGCATTGCTGACGGCACGCGCGTTCGAGCGGCCGTGCGCCTTGATGAACGGATGGCTGAAGCCGAGCAGCGGCGCGCCACCATATTGCTGCCAGTCCGTGATCGACTTGAGCTGATCGATCGCCGACGACAACGCGATCAGGCCGAGCCGCCACGCGAGCCGCTCCTTGTGCGCATAGCGGGCGAGTCGCACCACGGTCTCCGAGACGCCCTCGAGCATCTTGAGCACGATGTTGCCGACGAACCCCGAGGTCACGACGACGTCGGCGACGCCACGCGGGATATCGAGTCCCTCGATGTTGCCGATGAAGTTGAGCTCGGTCGTCTCGACGAGCGCAGCGTGAGCGGCGACGACCTCCTTGGGGCCCTTGCCGGCCTCGGTGCCGTTCGAGAGCAATGCGACGCGAGGGCGGCGGTTGCTCGAGACCAGCTTCGCGTACGCCGACCCCATCACCGCGAACCCGACGAGATCCTCGGCGGTGACATCGACCGTCGCGCCGACATCGAGGATCAACGAGAAGGGATCGTCCTTCTCGCCGCGCCGCAACTCGGTCGGGAACACCGCGGCGAGTGCCGAGCGCCTCACGCCTTCGAGCAGGGTCCAGCGCCGTGCACAGGCAAGGACACTCGCACCGGTGTTGCCGGCCGAGACCAGCGCATCCCCTTCGCCGCGAGCGACGAGATCTGCCGCCACGATGATCGAGGCCTCGGGCTTGGCGGCAAGCGCCTCTGCCGGCTTCTCGTCCATCTCCACGTGCGTCGGCGCGTGATGCACGCGCACGCGGGCGCCGTCGTGGCGCAGGCGCGGCAACAGCCGGCCGAGCACCCCGGCATCGCC
>JACCQV010000451.1 GCA_013813945.1 Deltaproteobacteria bacterium
GCCAACTACACCGTCATCTCGGGCGACACGATGTCGGGTCTCGCCAGGCTGTTCGGCACAACAATATCGCAGCTGCGCGCGGCCAATCCTCAGCTCGCGAACGACGCGATCTACATCGGTCAGCGGCTTCACGTGCCGGGCATGATCGAGGGAGTCACCGTGCGTCCGGATGGGCCCGGTCAAGAGACGGGTGGAACCACGACGCCTGGTAGAACGCCGGCGCCCAGCACCACGCCTGGCTCGCCGCCGGCCGGCACGCCCGGGGCGCTGCCCACCATTCCTCAAGAGTTCCTCGATGCCGTCAAGCTGTTCGGCAACGCGCTGGGCTACTTCGATCAAGGCCTCGGCAAGGAGATCATCGGCGAGCTCCTCGCGGCGCATCGGCTGGTTACGGGACTGGCGAAGGATGGGCCGGGCTACGCGGACGCGGTCGCCTTGCTCAGCCTGGCGCACCAGCAGAGCAAGCTGCGCGTGGCGTACTTCAAGCAAGTCGAGGACTGGAAGGTCTCGCCCGACAATCCCAATCGCGAAAATTTGATGAAGCTCCAGCGGCTCACGCGCCGGCTGGGCGATGGCGTGAGAGCGGCGAGCATTCCGGCGCAGGTGGCCAAAATGGCCGACAATCTGCTGATCGCCTGCGGATTTTCTGCGGATGGATCGCCGGTGACAACGGAGCAGCGGCTGCTTGCCGCGAAGGAGCTCGTCGGGATCGGCAAGCTCATGGGCGACCTCAGGTGGGTGCTGGAGGTCGGGACGGTCCTCGAGGCGCGCTACCTCGGGACCGAGGTCGTGGCGATGATCAACACGATCCGCAACGCTGCGGCACGCATCGGAGACGACGTCGCCGAGCAGGCGATGAAGCACCTGACACCACTTCTTCGCAAGGCTCAGGGACAGGCGCTGTCGCTCATTGCGCCGGACCTCGTCGAGGCGTTCCGTTGGTTCGGCGTCGAGCTCTCCAAATCCTCGTCGCGAGCGATGATCCGGCGTGGGGTGGAGAATGTCGGCTGGAACGTCCTCAAGGCGTTCAAGGTGGCAGGCGGTCCGGCGGCCGGGCTCGTGATCGAGTACCAGCTGCTCCAGGCGCGGTTCATCGCCGATCTCTTCGACCAGGCGGGCGATGGCATCTCGAACTGGGTGAGCCAGGGCCTCTACGGCCGCATGTTCCTCACGGTCAAGCGCGACGTCCGCGCGAAGTCGAGTAATTCAACGACGCTGTTCCGGGCGCTGTTCCGTCACGATAGTGGCGACTACTTCCTCCGCAACGGCGACTACGGTGTCCGCGGGCGGTGGCTGCCGTTCGCGCGGAGCCGGTGGGCGTTCCCTCAGCAGCTGGGCATCCTTCCTCCATCGCTGATGCGTCGGCTCCAGGACCAAGGAATGACCGCGGACCCAGGCCCGCTGCTCCAGGAGATCATCTCGACGGCCTCGATGGAGATGCAGTTGCCGTTCAGGCAGGTCGAGTCCGGCGTGCTGGATGAAGTGGCCTCGATCGCTACCGAGTACCTCGACAAGGTGTATCGAGACACCTTCGAGCGCGATCCACCAACCTAACGTCGTGGCTTCGGGCGATCGAGCCAGCGCTCGGACGATGACACGGGCTCACGGCGAGGCGACCGGCGCGGGCCACGGTGTCGCATACGAAATTGCTGTGCCGCCGGTGGTTTTGGGTTTGCAGTCCTCCACAGCGGAGGATCCCATGCCGACAATCGACCCGGATCGCAGGCGCACACCGAGCAGCCGAAGCCGCCATTTCCGGAGCAGAAGCTCGACAAGCCCGGGCTGGAGTCGGAGCTCGAGCCGCGCCCGAAGTATCAGGCGCGCGCGTACAAGGCGGCGGGCAACCGTGGCAGCGAGGAGCTTCCCGACTACTCGGCGACGAAGGGCGCGATCAACCAGTTCACGAAGATCCTCGCCAAGCAGCTCGTCGACAAGGGGATCCGGGTCAACAAGATCGCCCCGGGGCCCGTGTGGACGCCCCTCAATGCGGCGGACGAGGGCATGACGCCCGACAAGGTCGCGACGTTTGGCCAGCAGACGCCACTCGAGCGACCCGCCCAGCCCGAGGAAATTGCACCGGCGTACGTGTTCCTCGCGTCCGAAGCGGACTCCAGCTACATCACCGGGATCATCCTGCCGATCCTCGGTGGCGAGACGATCGGCGGTTGAGCTGATCCGCCCGGCGCTCAGGTCAGCGGGAACGGCGTCATTGTCCTTCGGCCCGTAGTGTGACGCCTACGGATTCGAGAAGCAGAGCGTGCCGTCGAACCGGCCGTTGACCTCGCCAAACTCGCTATTGAAGACATGGAGTCCGCCGGTCACCGTCGTCGCCGTGATCGCTTCGATCTCGATCACGCCATCGCTGACGACGAGGTTATTGCTCGGCGCGTCGACGAACGTCACCGTCCGGCTGCTGAAGCCAAGCGGATAGCGCCCGGGGGTTGGTGGGACGAAGAAGATGATGAACGGATAGCGACCGTCGGTCTCGTCGAGGGTGCAGTCCGCGGCGGCGACGGGCAGAAGGTCCACGTAGAGGTCGGAGCCCGAGACGTTCATGAACCGCGTGCCGACCGTGAACGGCGTACCCGAGATGGTGCCGCTCGCCGGTCCACTCGCGATGACATCGAGATCGTCGGGAAGGCCCGAGCCACCACCGTCGTCATCTGCGGCGCACGCGCCGAATGCCAGGCACGCGAGCACGAGACGCATCATCGAAGGCTGCATGGCGGCAGACTACCCGAGTACCCTCGAGCCATGCGCACTGTCTTCATGATCCTGTTGCTCGTGCTGTCCGCGTGCAGCAAGGGCGGCGGCTCGACCTCGGGTGGCCCGGTTCCCGGCACCACCGAGCAGACGCCACGGCCGACGCCACCGCCGACGCAGGTGGATGGGATCTACACCGTCGTCGGTGCACCCGACCCACGCGCCTGCGCCGTCGACGCCGACTGCATCGGCGACACCATCCCCGCCCAGGATCTGTGCTGTCAGGATCCGCACAGCGTCGTGCCGCATGCCCGTGCGTGGCGTACCTGGATGACTGACTGGCGCACCCGCTCGTGCGCGGCGGCTCACACCTGTCCGCCGCCGCCGAATCCCGCGCGGCCCGCCGAGTGCGGGTTCGCCGTGAGCTGCAAGGACAGCCGCTGCGTGAACGCTTGCCCGCCGTGAGCTACGCGTCGATCAGGCGCGCAGCCACAGCGCTGCATTGAGCGCGGTCGCGAAGCTCACCCACGCGAGGTACGGCACCATCAGTGCGGCGGCCACGCGCGAGACGTGGCGGTACACCGCGCTCGTCGCGATGATCGCGACGAGCAGCGCGACGATCACGATCAGGCCACCGCCGATCGAGCGCGCGCCGAAGAACACCGGCGTCCACGCGGCATTCAGCACCAGCTGGACTGCAAACCACGCCAGCGCCGCGCGACGTCTCGGTGCGCGTGACTGCCAGATCAGCCACGCCGCGACGCCCATCATCGTGTACAGGGTGATCCACACCGGTCCGAAGACCCAACCAGGCGGCGCCCAGCTCGGCCGATCGAGTGCGCGGTACCAGCTCGCATCCGTGATGAGGGCGCCGGTGGCGCCCGCAAGCTGACACACGACGATGAAGCCGATGAGGGTGCCGAGCTTCTTCGCCATGTCGCCGCTTGGACGCCTGCGGCCGGCCCCGGGTTACGGGCAGTGTTCGTGCGCGCCTCTTGCCGGATCTGGATCGTCGCGGTCGCCACGCCGGAGCTGGCCGCGTTGCCACATCCAGCGGATCCGACGACTCCACCGTCCATCGTGCCGGCATCGACCGGCGCGTCAGACGCCAGACCGCCGTCGAGCTCGACCGCGCCGGTATCCGGCGGCGAACCTCGGCACCGTCGGTGCTTGACGCAGCCCACGAGTGCAATCAAGGCGACAACGAGATTCTCGCGCATGCCAAAACCGTATGTCGAAGCCGCGGGAGGCGGGCGCGATGGTTTCTGACCTCCCGACAAGCCCGTCGAATCGCTCGGAACCCAGTACTATAGGCGCATCAAATGAGCGGCTCGCATGACGATGACACCGCCGAGCTTCACACCGAGCTCGCGGGCAAGCTCGACTACACCACGTATCTGAGGCTCGACCAGCTGCTGTCGGCGCAGCGCCCGCTCGCGTCACCTTCGCACCACGACGAGCTGCTGTTCATCGTGCAGCACCAGACCTCGGAGCTGTGGTTCAAGCTCGTGCTTCACGAGCTCAGGGGCGCGATCGAGGCGCTACAGCGTATGGACGCGCGGGCGTGTTGCAAGATCCTCGCGCGCGTCTCGCACATCCAGAACCAGCTGATGAACCAGTGGAGCGTGCTCGCCACGCTCACGCCCAGCGAGTACGCCCAGTTCCGTCACGTGCTCGGGCCGGCGAGCGGCATCCAGTCGTATCAGAACCGGATGATCGAGTTCGTCCTCGGCAACAAGGACCCGCGGATGCTCGAGGTGTTCAACCACAATCCGCCGGTGCTCGCAGCGGTGCAGGCACTGTTCGAGGCGCCGACCTTGTATGACGAATACCTGCGCTTCCTCGCCCGCAGTGGCATGTCGATCCCGGCCGAGGTGCTCGAGCGCGACGTCACCAAGCCACACCAGCCGCATCCCGGGATCATCGCCACGCTGAAGAAGGTCTACGACGAGCCGGCGATCTACTGGAACGCCTACGAGATGGCGGAGAAGCTCATCGACGTCGACGAGGCGTATGCGCTGTGGCGTTACCGTCACGTCAAGGTCGTGTCGCGCGTGATCGGCCACAAGCGCGGCACCGGCGGCACCGCGGGCGTCGCCTACCTCGAAAAGATCGTCGCGAACGTGTTCTTCCCGGAGCTCTGGGACGTGCGCACGGTGATCGAAGAACGGCGCCCCTGAACGTCAGTGTGTCGGTGCGGGCGGTGCGCAACAGACCGCGCCCTCGATGCCTTGGTTGACGCGACCGAGGTCGGTCTCGCCCGCAGCGCACGCCACCTTGCCGTCTCCGATGTCGCCGCGCACCTCTCCGCCCTTGGCGGTGCACTCGTCGGGCATCATCGCCGAGGCCGGAGCCGGCGGCGCCGGAGCGGTCTGCGGGTCGGGCTGCTTGCTTCCGCCACACGCGGCGACCGTGAGCACAAACGCGATCAGGTGGTTCGACATGCCCGCACCTTACACGTGTCGTGCGTCGCGTCGCGCACGCCAGGTCGCCCACATCCAGACGCCGATGCACGCGATCAAGCACGCGACTCCGACGGTGACGTAGCGACTGACCATCGCGTCGATCGCCCAGCCGTGGACCTCTTCGAGCTTCGATGGGTCGGAGAGACCGACTCCCTCGATCTCGCCGAATGGGATCGCATCGACATCTCGCCGCGCGCTCCACCACACCGCGAACGTGTCGACGAGCGCCGCTGCGCCGATTCCGAGAAACCCGAATCGCAAGCCGCCCTGGCGCAGCTTGGAGTCCGCGTCACCGATGAAGAACAGGACAATCAGGACGGTTGCGAGGACCATCGCGCCGGCATCGCCGGAGAACGTGATCACCTCCGCGGCACGGGACGGCGAAGCAGTCGTGGCGAGGAACTGGAGCACGCCGAGCCCGACTCCGACCGCGCACAGCCACATCCGGTTCGAGATCCATCCGCGCCAGATCAGAAAGCCGTTGAGCCCCGCGACGAGCAGCGGGATCACGACGCCACGGGTCTCCGGGATCAGCGTCTTCCACAGCGTGGGGATTGCCGCATACCCGGACCACCAGGCGCTGACCGCGTGGCCGAGCTCGTGCAACGGCATCGTC
>JACCQV010000509.1 GCA_013813945.1 Deltaproteobacteria bacterium
TGACCTGCTCGAGGATCCAGTTGGCCGGGTCATCGCCACCGTCGGTGGCGGCGATGATCGTGTTGACGACCTCGCCTACCTTGCCGGGCGCGTTGGTCGCGAGATCGAAGTTGCTCCGCATGGAGTAGGTACCGGTCGCGTCGGTCGGCTGGACATCGCCACCACCGTCGCCGCCGCCGCCGCCGCCGCCGCCGCCACCTCCGCCACCGTCATCGGGGGCATCAGCGGCGCAGCCGGCTGCAGTGGTTCCGAGGGCGAGGGCGAGAAGGGCGATCAGATTCTTGTTAGCGGACATGGTGAGTATCTCCCGGCGAGGATGGCTGTTGATGCCTTCCTCTTGTGCAGCGGGTGTGCCACCAGGACCCACAGTCAGATCTGCGTCAGGTCAACCACTTGGCTCTCGCTGGCTGATCGGGTTGCCAGGTCACTCGAGTTTCGCGGGGCCAAGTGTCCTGGTCACCTCGGTGCGTCATGCAACCGATCGTCAGCACTGGGGAAACTGTCCTCGTCGTCAGTCCCACTCGATCACCAGCCGCAGGTCTGGCCCTTGTTCTGCTCCTGCAACCACGTCTGGAGCGGCGCGAAGTACTCGAGGATCGCCGTCGCATCCATCTCGCGCTGACCGGTGAGGTCGAACAGGATGTCCTGCCACGGCTTGCTCGAGCCGGCCTGTAGCATCTTCCAGTACGCCTCGCCGGCAGCCTTGTTGTTGTAGATCGAGCACTCGTTGAGCGGCCCCGTGTGTCCGGCCTTCTTGCACAGTGCGCGGTGGAACTGGAACTGGAGGACGGCCGCGAGGAAGTAGCGCATGTAAGGGACGTTGCCGGGCACGTGGTACTTCGCGCCGGGATCGAAGTCGGTGGCGGCGCGCTCCATCGGCGGCGCGATGCCCTGGTACTGCTTGCGCAGCGCCCACCAGTGCGAGTTGTAGTTCTCCGGCTTCACCTTCCCGGAGAACACATCCCACCGCCACTTGTCGACGACGAGGCCGAATGGAAGGAACGCGATCTTGTCGAGCGCGGTGTTCATCTGGCGGTTGATGGTCAGCTTCTCGCTCTTCGTGACGGTCTCGAGCAGGCCCTTCTCCTTGAGGTACTCGGGCGTCATCGACAGCACGACCGTGTCGCCGATCGCCTCGTGAAAGCCGTCGTTCGCGGCGTTCTGGAAGAGGATCGGTTCCTTGTGATAGGCCATCTGATAGTAGTTGTGGCCAAGCTCGTGATGGATCGTGTCCAGATCCTCGTGGGTCTTCTGGATACACATCTTGATCCGCAGATCGTTCGAGAACGTGACGTCCCACGCGCTCGCGTGGCAGACCGCTTCCTTGCCGGGAGGCTTCTGCATCATCGAGCGCTCCCAGAACGTCGCGGGTAGCGCCGGCATCCCGAGCGACGTGTAGAACGCTTCGCCGAGCTGGACCATCTGCTTGTCCGTGAACTTCTTCGCGAGCGTCGGCGTGACATCGATCGGCGGCTCGCCCTTGTACGGCTCGAGCTCGGGATACAGCCAGCCCCACGCCTGCGCCCACATGTTGCCGGTGAGGTGTGCCGGGATCGGGCCCGTCGCCGGAGCGACCTTGTCGCCGTACATCGTGTTCAGCTTGCGGCGCGTGTAGCAGTGCAGCTGCTCGTAGAGCGGCTTCATCTGCGTGAACATGCGATCGACGTCAGCCTCGAACGCATCCGCTGGCATGTCGTAGCCGCTCTTCCACATCGTCGCGACGTCGGGGAATCCGATCGCCTTCGCACCGTCGTTCGCGAGGCCGACGTACTTGATGTAGAGGTCGCGCTCGGCGCGGCCGACGGTGTCGTGCCAGCCTTTCCATGCCGCGAGCAGCTCGTCGGGCTTGCGGCTCTTCTGCAGGATCTTCGATAGCGCATCGAGGTCCTTGCCGCCGACCTTGCCTTTGCCATAGATGCCGCCCATCTCGGCTGCGATCTTCGCGAGCTCGGCCGACTTCGCCGGATCATCCGGTGACGGCGCGACCGGCGTCGCGACGGTCAGGATGTAGATCAGCACCTGCAGCTGGCGCTTGTTCACCGCGTCGAGCTTGTTGATCACCGGCTCGTACTTGCGTGCCTGCTTGATCAGCTTCGCGATCGTGTCGTTCTGGACGCCATTGGCCTTGGCTGCAGCAGCCTCGTGCTCGGGCGTGATGTCGGTCTGGTTGGCCCACTCTGCCTCGGCGGCGGCGACCAGCACGCGGCGCAGCTCCTTGTCGGTATCGGCGAGGAACTTCTTCGCCTCTTCGACCAGGGCGGGGTCGTCGGTCGGAGGTTTCGCGACGGCGGAGCCACTGCCGAGGTCCGGCGTTGGTGTCGGCGTCGGCTCGGCCTCCTTGGTCTTCTTGCTACACGCGGCGGCGAGGATCGAGAGCATCAGGAATGAGGTGCGCACGCCGGCACTCTACGTCCGATTCGCTCCGCCGCGTCAAGAGGACACCCGGCGTCGCACCGGTGTCGCGTCAGGGCTCGCGCGGGGGTGCGGGCTCGGTGACGGACGATGACTTTGTCGACGGCTTCGGCGATGCGATACCGCGCGCCGCGAGCAGCTTGCGCGCCTCGAGTTGCTGCGTGGCATCGAGCAGTGCGAAGGCTTTCTCGAGCGCCTCGGTGTTCTGCTCGGACCGCGCCTGGTGCAGCTTGGACGCGTCGTTCGTCGTACGCATCGGGGCAGCACCCGGCGCCATGTTCTTCGGCCGGATGGGCGGCGGAGCGTTCTTGTCGGGCGGAGCTTCTTCCTCCGGCGTCTCGATCTCGCGGAGCTGCGTGTCGATCGCGTCGTTCCTTGCGGACAGGCTCGCGTCGATCTTGCGGAGCTTGTCGTACTGCTCGCCCGTCAGGTTCAGCTGCGAAGAGTTGTCGAGCAGGTAGCCGACCGGCGTCCCGGACGCGGGCGGTAGCGGCGCCATCTCGGTGTCGGACGGCGTCGTCGGCCGGCCATCGCGACTGCAACCGCCGACCGCGAGAGCAAGGAACAGGACCGACGAGATCAGGCGCACGCCGCAGACCTTGCCACGACTGGGCACGCGCTGCTCCGCCCTTCTCACCGTTAGACGTTTTGGGCCGATTCCGCGATTTTCTTGAGCCGTTTCGATGAGTTCCTCCGTGAGACCGGTGCTAAATCCTGCTCAGAAAGACTCGCAGACGCCGCCACCCCGAGGTTGCCGATCGCAACGAGCGCAACGCCTCGAAGCGGCCAGACCCCGAACATCACGTGGTGCGACGCGGGCATGGATCATGCTCGTGTCCGCGCGGATGCGCGTTCGACGTCTGTTCAACATCGTCGCGAGCGCGTGTGTGATCACGGGGTCCGGCGGCCTCGCCAGCGCCCAGCCTGATCCGACACCCGAGCCGAATCCACAGGCGGAAGCCGAGGCGCAACCGATCGAGCAGCAGCCGTCGGCACCCGTTCCCGCGCCGCCGGATCCGACGCCGCCCGCTGACCCCCTGTTCCTGCCGCCGTCCGATCCTTGGCCGCCCGATCACGTTTCAGCCGATGAGGCCGAGCGCGCCGGTCGCGGCTTCCGGTTCGGATCGTATGGCCGCATGCTCGCGGGCACCGATCTTCGCGGCGGCAAGCCGGAGACCGCGAACGTGGTCGCGCACGGGCCGCGAATCGTCGAGCCGAGCTACCTCGAGCTCGACTTCTCGTACGGCTTCGTGACTCCGCGCGGCATGAAGGTTCGCCCCGTGATCACGATCGCGTTCAACGGGACGCTGTTTCACGACACCGGCGACTTCGACGCCCAGCCCGCGTTGCGCAACGTCTACCTCGAGGCCGAGGTCACCAAGCAGGTGACTGCGTGGGCCGGCTCGCGGATGTATCGCGGCGACGATATCTATCTGTTCGACTACTGGCCTCTCGACGATCAGAACACGGTCGGTGGCGGCCTCATGTTCCGCGTCGCCGAGCGTGAGGACGGCGGCGGTGATGCGATCGAGCTCGCGACGCATGCAGGCGTCAATCGCCTCAGCGATCCGTTCCAGTTCCAGGAGATCACGGTTCCCGATCCCGAGCAGGGTGCGACGACCGCGCTCCAGCTCGATCGCCAGCGCATGATCTTGTCGGGCACCGGCTCGTACCTGCTCGGCGGCACGCCCGGACAGACGAGCCTCAAGGCAAAGGTGCACGGCGAATTTCACGCGCTGCCATCCGGCACGCGCGAGCGAATGGACGGGACGCTCGAGGCACTGCCGTCGGATCGCGGCTGGCTGGCCGGCGTGCAGCTCGGCGCGTTCGGCCTGTCGCGAGACCCCGCGCACCGCAATCATCTCAATCTCTACATGCGCTACGCGAAGGGACTGGCCGCGTTCGACGAGCTCGCTCCACCCACGAGCTTCGGTAGCGAGCTGAAGACCACACGCGCCAGCGAGCTGACGTTCGGTGCTGCCGGAGCGTGGGATCACGCGCGCGGTAACATCATGCTCGGTGCGCTGTCGCGCCGGTTCATCGACGCAGACACGACCGGCACGGATCCCGACGACGGCTGGGAGTACGCCCTCGA
>JACCQV010000530.1 GCA_013813945.1 Deltaproteobacteria bacterium
ACGCGATGATCGACGCCCCGATGATCGATGCCGCGTGCGTGCCGGTCAACGCCGAGCTCCTCGTGAACCCGGCGCTCGATCTGTCACCCGCGGGAACCGGGTGGTCGCAGACCCTGATCGATCCGGCGTTCCCGCTGGTCACCGGGGATGGCGCCATTCCCGAGCAGTCCGCGCCGTTCAAGGCGTGGCTCGGGGGCTTCGAGTCCGACGGGTTCCCGGCGACCGTGACGGATGTCCTGATCCAGACCGTCGTGGTGCCCGCGAACACGACGCAGCTCGTGTTGACGGCGTACTACGACGTTCGCACGGGTGAAGATCCGGCCGAGACCACCGTCTTTGATACAGCGGCGATCGACGTGACGCAGCCGAACGGCACGCCGATCGCGACCGTGCGCGCGCTCTCCAACCTGACGCCGACGACAGGGTGGACGATGGTCACGCATTCGTTCTCGCCAAACCTCGCAGGCCAGACGATCCGCGTGCGGATGACGTCGTCGAACGACTTCTTCCGGCCGACTTCGTTCTACTTCGACACGCTGTCGCTCCGTGCACTGCATTGCCCGTGAGCTAGACTGGCCCGATGCTCATGGCTCGCGCGGTCGGGGTCGCTGTCGCTGTTCTATGGCTGTTGCCCGTCACGGCGCGTGCCGACGCCTCGAAGGCGTGGGCTGCCGCGAAGGCGAGCCTGCCCTCGACGACGAGTGTCGTGGTCGGAATGGACGTCACGTCGCTGACCAAGACGTCGCTGTTCAAGATGGGATTCCCCTTGCTGTTGTCGCAGCAACCCGACCTCAAGGCGGGCCTCGAGCTGATCAAGACCACGTGTCAGATCGATGTCGTGGCGGCTGTCGATGGGATGGTCGCCGGCACCGACAAGGAGCAAAAACAGGGCGCACTGTTCCTCGCCGTGAAGGGAATCGACGAGGCGAAGATCGTCACCTGTGTGGAGGCGATCGCGGCGAGCAAGACGGGTAAGGGTGCGAAGGTGGTCGTCACCAGGGATGGCGCGATCACCGAGCTCGTCATCGGGAACGAGAAGATGTACCTGACCTGGTTCGGCAAGGATGTTCTCGCATTCGCGATTGCCCCCGAGGACAAGGCACAGCTCCAGGCGTGGACCGGCGGCAAGAAGGCGCTCGCGAGGGCGCCGGTCGGGCCCTGGCTCGCGAAGGTCGATACCAAGGCCGCCGTGTGGGCGGTCAGTGCCGTCGAGCGCGAAATCGAAGGCGTGAAGATGAAGAGCGGCTATGGCGGGCTCGGGCTCGCGAAGGGGACGCTCTCGATCGACTTGCACCTCGTGCTGCCGAGCGCGGCCGACGCGAAGGCAGTCGCGGACAAGGCTGCGGCCGAGCTCGCGGTGAAGGCCAACGGCCCGAACCTCGCTCCGGCGCTCAAGCCCGTGCTCCAGTCGGTGACCGTGAAGAGCGCCGGCGCAGAGGTCGTCGTGAAGGCGGCGGTCCTGGAGAGCAACCTGCTGTCGATCGCCGCCGCCCTGATGACCGGAAGCTGATCAGCGCTTCGGCGCGTCGGCGGGCGTCTCGAGCGAGGCGGGCAGCGGAGGTAGCTCGCTGATCGCCGGCAGCAGCGCGATCTCGATCCGGCGATTGCGCGCGCGATCCTTGCCGAGCGGATCGTGCTCGCCGGCGCCGGCCGGGACGAGGTTCTTGGGATCCATCCCGGCCTTGACGAGCGTGCGGGTCACGTTGAGCGCGCGCGCCGTGGACAGTGCCCAGTTGTCCTGGAGCGCGCTGCCCTTGAGCGGTTGATCGTCGGTGTGGCCGAGGACCAGGAACCGGCGATCCGCGAGCTTCTTGAGCGTGATGCCGATCTCGAGCACCGCGAGCTGACCTTTCTCCGAGACCTCGGCGCTGCCTGATGCAAACAGCACCTCGGACGGCAACGACAGCACGAGGCTGCCGCGGCGTGCGCTGACCTTGAGCTGACCGGCACCGATCATCTTGGCGAACTGCTTCTGGATGTCTTCCATGGCAGCGAGCCGCTTGTCCGCCTCGGCACGCTGGGTGCGCAGGGTCGCGAGCTCCTCCTTCGACGCACTGAGGTTCGTGGAGGTCTGCTTGAGCTGCGTCTCGAGTCCTGTCGCCTTCTGCGTCCCCGCAGCGAGTGCTGTCTGACAGTCTGAGCCAACCTTGGTCTGCTCCTCGAGCGAGCGCTTGCTCGACGCGAGCTCGCCGAGGCACCCGGTACGATCCTTGACGGCTACCTGGGTCTCGGCGTCCGCGGTCAACGACTTCGTGCGGTACGTCCACGCCAGAAACGCGGCGCCGCCCGCGAGCCCGGTCACCAGGATCGCGTACAGCCAGAGGCGCCAGGGGAACGCTCGCTCGGGCCTCGTCGGCTTCACGATCAACTCACCCGTCTCATCGCGCTTTGCCATGCTGCCTCCCGGATCGACGATACACCTCGAGTCACGGTGCGCGGGCAGGGGCTGATGTCGGTGGGCGGCGTATCAGCAGCGTTACGGAACCGCGGCCGGGTGATCGCCTGCAAACAGCAGACGAGCCGCTGCAATCGCCTCCTCGGAGCCTGCCATGGCGAGAATGTCACCGGTCTGCAGCGGCTCTGTCGCCGACGGCGTCGCAACGCCGCCCACGCCACGAGAGATCGCGAGCACCGTCGCGCCGGTCTTGGCCCGCAGATCGAGCTCCGCGAGCGAGTGCCCGATCGCAGGTGATCCAGCATCGATCGTGATCGACGCAACGCCGCCGAACCCGGGCAGGACCGACTCGACCTGACCGAGCTCCTCGGTGCGCTGCTGCTGCGGATGCGAGAGCAGCTCGAGCAACAGCTCGCTTCCGGCGCGGACGTGACCATCGAAGTCGCGCAGCGAACGGTGCGCGACCACGATCAGCGCGAGCACGACGACCAGGACGACGAGCCAGCCGCCCGGAACGAACGGCTGAGTCACCGCGACGAGCGGGACGCCGACGACGAGCCCGAGCCCGAGCTCGAACACGATCATCAGCACGCGGCGCGGTGCCCGACCGAGATCGAGTCCTTCATCGCTGGCCGGAATCACCTCGAGCGCGAGCAGACGGGCGATCACGACCACACGGCGCACGAGGCTGACGATGAACGGTGTTGCGATCACCGCGGCGATCGCGGCGATCGCGATCTGTGCTGGCGTCCCTGCGAGTCCGAGCTCCTCGGCGATCGCGGGTGAGAAGGTCGCTGCTCCGATGACGATGGCGATCAGGATCAGCGTGTCCGCCAACAAGACAAAGACCGGGCGGCGCAGGCGGCGCCACGGGGTCTTGCTCGAGCGACCTCGCAAGCGGCTGAGCCAGGACTCGTAGAAGCTGACGAACATGCCGATGCGCCGGGGCAGCCGTCCCGCCACCCAGCCGGCGAGTGCATCCGACTTCGTGATCAGGAGTCCGGACGTCACAGTCGTGACGCAGCAGACGCCGACTGCAATCGCGAGGAGCTCGGGACGTGCAACCCGGGTGGACACGCCAATCGTCGCGATCACGAACGACAGCTCGCCGATCTGCGACAGGCTGACGCCCGCACGCACCGCAGGGCGAACACCGTGACCTCCGAGGAACACGCCGATCAGAACCCCGAGCGGCTTGGTGAGCAAGACGACGAGCGTGAACACGCCGATCACGGGTGCCGACGACGCGAGGACAGCGGGTTCGATCGTCATCCCGACGGACACGAAGAACACCATCGCGAACACGTCGCGGATCGGCATGACGAGGTGAAACACGGTCTCGCCGTGCGCCGACTCGGCGATCAGCACGCCGGCGATGAACGCGCCGAGTGCGACCGAGTAGCCCGCATGATGCGCGAGTGCTGACGCTCCGAAGCACACGGCGAGCGCCACGATCAGCAGCGTCTCGCGGCGCGCACGCTCGGCGACCCAGCGGACGAACCGCGGGACCACGAGCAAGCCGCCGACGAGCAAGAGCAGCAGGAAGCCGCCGAGGCGCGCGATCAGGCGCACGACGTCCGGTCCGTCGAGGCCGGTACCCGACGACACGCCCGCTAGGATCGCGAGCAACACGATCGCGATCAGATCCTCGAACACGAGGATTCCGAACACGATCTCGGTGAAGCCGCCCTTCCAGCGGTGGTCCTCGAACGCTTTCGCAACGAGCATCGTGCTCGAGATCCCGAGGCACGCGCCGGCGAACAGTGCCTCCACCGGCGCCCAGCCGAGTGCGGTCGCGACCAGGGTGCCGGCGACGATCGCGAGCGCAACCTCGAACACCGCGGTCAGCGCCGCGGGCAAGCCGACACGCGCGATCGCGGACAGCCGCAGCTCCGTCCCGATGGTGAACATGAGCAAGATGACGCCGAGCTCGGACAGGATATGGATCAGGCCCGGGTTCGCGACCAGTGGCACCGGAACGTGTGGCCCGATCAGCAGCCCGGCGAGGATGTAGCCGAGCACCACCGGGAGGTGCAGCGCCTGGAACACCACCGTGACGACCGCGGCGGTGCCGAGGACCACCACCAGCTCGAGGAGGACGCGCGAGCCGGTCATCTCTTGCGGCGCACCTTTGCCGTCAAGGGATCCGGGAACTGCTTCTTGCAGCGCGGGCACACGCGGTGGTGCGCGGGCTGATTTGCAACGACCTTCTTCAAGCCACAGTGGGGACAGACGATGGTGGCGGTACCGCGACGAAGCGCTGCAGCGAGCGCGAAAGGATTGGCCATGGGACGAGTCCTCACCTCGCACGCAGCGAGGAGAAACGAGATCACGAGGTGTACGGGTTCGACGAGGCCGCGCTCGTCGCCGGTGGGCCGCGTGCGGACTGCGCGCAGCAGCGGGGTGGTGCTGCAGGCGTGGAGTGCGCGAACGAGGTCGCGGAGAACGAGCGCGCGAACGGTCGCGCAAGCCGCACGGCCGCAACCGTCTGCAGGTCGAGCCGTCGATCCGTGCGTTTGTCGGTGGTGTACGTCGTGGTTCGCCGTGGCACCAGGCTCGCGAGGTTCGTCGCGTCCTCGAGGGTGGACTCGTGCCGATCGAGCGTCGGCGGCGCGGGCGTACGCGTGACGCCGGCTGCCACGAGGCAGAACGCGACGACGAACGCGAACCAGCGCATGGCTCGAGGGTAACGCTCTACACCTTGATCGGCCAGTCGAGCCCGCGCAGATCGGGCGCGATCGCTGCGAGCCCCGCGCGCAATCGACTCGCACTCGGACGTCGTCCGGACTCCCGCGCCACCGCCGCCCGCAGCAGCTGTGCGAGAGCTGCCAGCCGCGGCAACCGCTCGAGGGCCGCCAGCACGGCGGCACTCGGCTGCGGCGCGAAGTGCTCCGCAATGAGCTCCTGGATCGTGTCGCCACGCACGAGCACGGTGTCGGTCAGGACCTCGAAGGCCACGCAGGCAGCGGCATAGACGTCCGCCCCGAAGGGCTCGTCGCTCGAGCTCTCGGCCCAGACCTCGGCGGCACCGTAGTGCACGCTTCCGCATCCCGCGCGTAGCCGGCGCCCGGCGAGACCGAAGTCGACGAGGACTGCATCGCCGCTTCCATCGCGGAGCACGACATTGGCTGGCTTGACGTCGAGGTGCGCGATCTGGACCTTGTGCATGGCCTCGAGCCCGGCGAGGAGGTCGTCGACGATCCGCAGCGCGCGGGGCATCTCCAGCGCGCCGTGCTGCAGCGTTCGTTCGAGGTTGGTGCCACGCACGTACTCCATCGCCAAGATCGGCTTGGGCTGGGCGCTCGCATCGAACGTGATGAACCGGGCGATGTTCCTGTGCGCAGGGAGGGCGAGCAGTGCGCCCGCCTCCTCGCGAAATAGCTGCTCGAACTCCTGCTCGGAGAGGTTTCGCGCAGCACCGCCCGAGTAGTCCGGAACCTTGAGCGCCACGAGCTCTCGATCGGCGCGGTTGCGCTCCTCGGCGCGAACACCGAGCAGCAC
>JACCQV010000534.1 GCA_013813945.1 Deltaproteobacteria bacterium
ATCGTCATCTGCGCAAGCGCCCCGTCGCGCAGCCGGTAGGCGCGGCTGTCGCCGACGTGAGCGATCACCGCGTGCTCCGGCGTGAACCGTACGACCACCACGGTCGAGCCCATCTGCTCGAGCTCGCCAACCCGACGCGCGGTGATCCGGTCGTTGGCCAGCATGGTCGCGACCATCACCTCGTTCTCGGTGATGGAGAGCCTGGGATCGATCTTGTACGGCCACGTCACATCAGCGTCCCCGGCGGTACGACGCACGAGCTCGTGGATCGCGTCGACCGCGATCGCACTCGCGATCTCGCCGCCCTCGTACCCGCCCATTCCGTCCGCGACCACGAAGAGACCGAGGTCGGGATGCGCACAGATCGCATCTTCGTTACTGGCGCGGCGCCCCGTGATCGAAAGTCCAAACGCATCGAGCTGCATACCCTCTGTAGAGCGCGTGGCGTGCCACCCGTAACCGGGCGAGACCGGGCGACCGGCTGGGGTACGGGTGCCTCACCCACTCCGCGAGCCTGGGGTATGGTCTCCGGATGGATGTGATCGACGCGATCGGCAACACCCCGCTCATCGAGCTGAAGAAGGTCAGTGCGGGGTTGCCGGTGAAGATCTTCATCAAGTGCGAGCACCTGAATCCCGGCGGCAGCGTCAAGGACCGTACGGCACGCGGCATCGTGACCGACGCCGAGGAGCGCGGTCTGCTCCGCCCGGGCGCGACCATGATCGAAGGCACCGCGGGAAACACGGGCGTCGGGCTCGCGCTGCTCGCGAGCGCGCGCGGCTACCGGTTGATCTGCGTGCTCCCCGAGAAGATGGCGATCGACAAGCGGATCGCGCTGTGCCAGCTCGGCTCCGAGGTCATCATCACGAAGAATGGTCCTCTGACCGCACCGCACAACTTTCGCAACGTTGCCGCGCGGCTCGCAGAAGAGAACGGCTACTTCCTGACCAACCAGTTCCACAATCCAGCGAACATCAGCGCGCACTACGGCACGCCGAAGTACCGCGGCACCGGCGAAGAAATCGTCAAGCAGATGCGCGAGCTCGGCTACGAGAAGATCGGAGCGTTCGTGTGCTCGTCCGGCACGGGCGGCACGATCTCCGGCGTCGGCAAACGGCTGAAGGAGCACGATGTCGCGACGCAGGTCGTGCTCGCCGATCCCGTCGGCAGCTCGATGGCTGGCTGGGTCAACACCGGCACCCTCGGCCCGGACGGCCCATTCGCCGTCGAGGGTATCGGTTCCGGATCGGTCCCTGGCAACCTCCACCGCGACGTCCTCGACTTCGCAGAGAGCGTGAGCGATGCGGAGGCGTTCGCGATGGTCGAGCGGCTGGTCAAGGAAGAGGGCCTCACCGTCGGCGGTTCAACGGGCGTCAACGTCGTTGCTGCGATCCGCGTCGCGCAGCGCGGCAACCTGTCCGGCCCGGTGGTCACACTGGCAGCGGATCAGTGGGATCGCTACAAGTCGACGGCATGGATGCAGGCGTGGATGGCGCGGGAAGCTGCGACCGTCACGCTGCCGACCTGATCCGATACAGCCAGTGCCGCCTCAGCCGGTGCCCGACCGGCACGTTCGGATGATCGAAGTCGCCATCGAAGTCGCGCTTCATCCCGAGCCGATCCATGACGCGTTGTGAGCGAACGTTGGAAGGCACGACGAACGCCACGATCTCGTCGAGCGCTACGGATCGGAATCCCCAATCGAGCGCGGCGCGCGCGGCCTCGGTCGCGTAGCCCTCACCCCAGTACGCATGCGCCAGTCGCCAGCCGACCTCGACGACCTCGGGCCACCAGGCCGGCCGCGACAACCCCGTGAACCCGATGAACGGGGCGATGCCAGGGACTTCAACGGCCCACAGTCCAAACGGCTCGCGCGTGAACTGACTGCGGATGCGTTCGCACATCGCAGCGCTCTCGGCGCTCGTCAGCAGCGCGGGGAACTGTTCCATCACCGCGGGATCTGCGTTGAGCGCGGCGAACGGCGCCGCATCCTCGTCGCGCCATGGGCGGAGGATCAGCCGCGGTGTCGTGATCATCGAGCCCCGACGGTATCGCGTTACCCGATGCCCTGGCGGTCGGCCGGGCGGCGCCGACGCCAGGCTCGCTTCACGGCTCGCTCGCTGCCGCTGCTTGATCGCCGGTCCCGTGGGAGGCCGCGCGACGAGCGCGCACCGTCCGAGCCAAACCGCGCAGCCGATCCTCGAACAGGAACCGGAAGCGCTGTCGTTGCACCCGCGCCCAGATCATCGAGCACTGATCGGTCGACAGGCTCTTCTTGTACCGCATGTCGCCGGCAAGGAAGTCGTAGACGGAGAGCCCCGCGTCGGCCGCGTGCTCGATGGCCGCAGAGTGCGCGAGGAACCCAGGCTTCAGGTGCTTGTTGCCGGTCTCGGCGAGACCACTCTGGTACTGCAGGACGCGACCGTCGTAGACGAAGTTGTACAGCGTCCCGAGGGTGCCGTTCTCGGTGCGCAGCCGCGCGAGCTGGATCTCGCCATGCGGAAAGCGCTTCGTGATCAGGCGCGCGTGGAACTTCACGAACCACGGGTCAGCGAACGCTCCTGGGTGACCTTTCGCCTGCCACGCCAGCTGATGGAGCTCGATCAGCTCCTCGTAGATCGCGAGCGCGTGCTGGACGTCCGTCGCCACCTCGAGCTGCACCTCTCCTGCCTCGCGACCGGCGCGCCGCAGCTGCGCGCGCGTTTGACTTCCCAGGAGCGATAGGTACCCCGACGCCCGCACGCGCTCGAGATCGACGAAGAAGGACGGCACGGTGCGCTCGATGCGGACCACGAAGCCGCGGATGATCGCTTCACTCAGGCCTCCAAACGCGGCCGGGCGCAATCCAGGAAGAAACAGCTCGTCCCAGTCGTCCGGCAGTGCCTCGATCAGCCGGGCGATCCCCAGCTCTCTCCCTGCGAGACCGTTGTACTCGATCCAGACATTGTCGAATCTCGGAACTCCCGTGGTGTTCATGTACACGGCTCGACTACCCACGACTCCGAGTCGCGCGACGTGGCGCCGCTTCAGAAAGCAGGCAGCGACTGGCTGATCTCCGTCACGCAGAACCGCGAGCTGTGGCGCGTGCTCGCGTGGCAGACAGGCGAGCCAGTTCTCCATCCATCCCCAGGATAGGAAGAAGCAGCGAGGTGCTGCCTTCTCGAGCTCCATCCACGTCTGCTGTGTTTCCGTGGCATAGGCATCGATGAGATGAAGCTGCATTTCCTAGCTTGGGCTCGCAGACGATGACCGACAACGTTTGTCAGATCAGCCTCCGGGAACGCCGCGACCGCCGCACCGAGCATGTCGTCGGCGCACGACGCGGTCCATGGCGGCAGCGCACATGCTTGCGCTCCCGTTCGAGTTATTCGGAGGCCCCCGCCCCGTGAACTTCGCGTGATCCCCCGGCAGCTCGGGCGCGGTGTGCGGTTCAATCGCGTCATGGGGTGCCGAGCGTGGTGGATTCCGATCGTGATCTCCCGAAGTCGCTGAGCCGCTGGACCGCACGCGCGATGGGGCGCGGATCTCGACCAGCCTGCGCCGGGACAAGCGCCCCGGGCCTCGGTACCGCGCGGGCGCTGCGCTATCATCACGCGTGTTTCGCAACATCCTCGTCGCCACGGATCTCGAGCCCAACTCCGCGAGCGCGCTCGTGTATGCCCGCGAGCTCGGGCGGATCTTCGGGAGCAAGCTGATCATCGCCCACGTGGTCTTGATGCCCAGCGTGTTGAAGAAATGGGGAGCCAAGGTGTTCGAGACCGACCTCAAGGCCTACCGCGACGTGCTCGCACGCCAGCAGATCGGGGCGCGCGCCGCGCTGGAGAGCCAGGTGAGCGCCGTCGGGCTCGCCTCGGCGCGAGGCGTCCAGTGCGTGGTTCGGGCTGGAGACCCTGCGTCGCAGCTCGCGGAGCTGATCGACGAGCTCGGCGTCGATCTGACGGTGGTCGGACGCGGACGCGGCGGCAAGCTCGGTCCGGTGGCAGAGCGGTTGGTTCGATTGGTCGGTCGTGCGGTGCTCGTGACCCCGTCCAGGGCGGCTCGAGGCGGGGCTCGGGTTCAACCTGCCCGGCGAAGTCTCCGCCGCGCGGCGACCTGACGCGGCCTCGATCGCGACGATCGAGGGCAATCTCTGTTCCGGCGATGGTATGGTCCGACGCGAAAGGGGAGCTCACGTGAAACTTATCAATTTCTTTATGTTGTCGACTGTTTTGGCGTGCGGCGGTGGTTCCAAGAACGGGACCGTTGCGAGCGGCACGGGTGTCGGTGGAGCGGATCCGACGCCGCCGCTCCCCGCATGCACGGACGAAGGGGCAGGACGCGACTTCGCCGCCGCGCTGGCGCTCGCCCCGGGCGCGTCCACCGGCTGCACGGGAACCGATCCTGACGTCTTCTCGATCCTGGCGCCTGATCATCCGGCGGGAACATTGTTCGAGCTGACGCTCCAGGCCAAGGGCGGCGACATCACGGCGACGATCTTCGACGCCGACCAGCAGGAGCTCGGCGCTGCGACGGTCAGGCAGGAGCAAGAGGATCGAGTCTTCGTCGTGCTGGCGACGAACTCGAAGATGTATCTGCGAGTTGTCGGCTCCGGCGCGGCCGTCCTGCCCTACGGGCTCGCGACCAAGGCTTCGCCGCTGATCGACGAGGACGAGCCAAACGATACCGCCGAGCAGGCGAGGCCGCTGAACCTCGACAAGCCACGCACGGCGCTCCTCCAGTCGGCCGCGAACGGCACGCATGGAAGCGCCGATTTCTATCGCGTGTTGATCGGCCGAAACAGCACCCTGCGCGTTGCCGCCGAGCCCGGTACCGACGAGGTCAGCCTCTCGGTCGCGATCCTGAGCACCACCGGTACGCGCCTCGGGGAAGGTACGTCGGCGAACCCTGGAGCCGCGGTCACCGTCGAGGCGAGGGTCAAACGCGGCGACTACGTCGTCCAGGTGATCGCGAGCGCAGAGCAGCCCACTCGCCCGTTCAGCGTAGGTGCTGCCGGGCGGTACCTGAC
>JACCQV010000536.1 GCA_013813945.1 Deltaproteobacteria bacterium
TGTCCGAACAGCTCGCTCTCGAGGATCCCCGGTGCGAGGGCGGCGCAGTTGACGCGGACGAACGGCTTCTCCTCGCGCGGAGAGTTGATGTGGATCGCGTGGGCGACCAGCTCCTTGCCGGTCCCGGTCTCACCGCGGAGCAACACGGTCGAGCTCGTGGGCGCGACCTGCTCGACCTTGGACAGCACCTCGCGGAGCGGAGCGCTGTCGCCGATGATGTTGCCGAAGTCGAACTCGCCGTGGATCTGCTGGTTCAGGTAGCCGGTGTACGCCGCGAGCTGCGAGGCGAGCCGCTTGTTCTCGCGCTGCAGATCGAAGCGTTCGATCGCGTACTGGAGGACGCCGCGGACCTCCTTCGCGTCCCACGGCTTCGTGATGTAGCGATAGACCTGGCCGAGGTTGATCGCCTCGACGAGCACATCGACATCGGTGAAGGCGGTCAGAATGATCCCGACGGCGTCGAGCTGGCGAGACTTGACCTCGCGCAGCAGCTCGACCCCGGTCATCTTCGGCATCCGCTGATCGGTGACGATGACCGCGACTTCCTTCTCGTCCAGGATCTGCAGCGCCTCGGGCCCGCTCGTGGCCGTGAGGATGTCGAACGTCTTGCGGAAGTTGAACCGGAAGGCGTCGAGGTTGTCCTGTTCGTCGTCGACGACGAGAATCGGATAGCGCTTCACGTCGAGCGTCATGCCGGCTTTCAAGCCGTATCACGGCGCGTCGGGCGTGGCTACCCTCAGGGCGGCACGACGGGGTTTGCCAGCGCCTCGGAGCGAATGAGAATGGCTTCTTTTGCCAGGCGCACGATCAGCGGGCCCAGCATGAGGCCCCAGCCGCCGAGGAGCTCGACGCCGCCGAACATGGCAATCAGCGTCACGTAGGTGGGGAGCTGGAGCTGCCCCCGTTTCGTCAGCATCGGCCGGGCGACGTTGTCGATGCTGCCGATCACCACGACGCCGATCACCCCGAGCGCGATCGCGGCGCCCGTGCGGCCCGTCACGGCGAGTCCCGCCGCGACCGGGACCCAGACGATCGCGGTCCCGATCGCGGGGATCACCGAGAAGATCAACGTCAGCATGCCGAGCGCGAGTGCCGACGGCACCCCGATGATCAAGTAGGCGGCCGTCGCGACGATCGCTTGCAAAGCACCAGCACCGACGACGCCCCACGCGAGCCCCCGGCCGGTCTCGACGAACGCCGCCGCGAACCGATGGAGCGCATCGGCCGGAATCGGTGCGTGCTGCTCCACCCACGAGTACCAGGACCGCCCGTCGATGAGGACGCCGAACATCCCGGACACCATGATCAGGATGCCGATTGCCACGTGGATGGCGACGCTCGCGAGCTGCGTGAACACGGTCAACGCGCGACCGCCTTGCTCGCGCAAGAGCTCGATGATGCCGTCCGCTGACGTCAGCGACGGCTCGGTACCCTTGCCTGGTCCTGCATCACCGCCGGCGAGCCGCTCGAGGATCGAGTGCCCCTCCTTGCTATCGAGCAGCCGCTGCACCAGTGCGATCGCATCGATCACGAGCGAGCCGATCAATCCTGCGATTGGCAGGAGGACGATCACGAACAGCAGCACCGTCACGGTGGCGGAGATCCCGCGCCGGCCGGCAAACACCTTGATCATCGGCTGGTACACGCGCTCGGCGTACAGCCCGAACCACAGCCCCAGCACGATCCACGGCGCGAACGGGTGCAGGATGATCGCTGCACCTACGCACAACAGGGCCAGGAGCCAGCGCGGCATCGGGTCTCGGGTCACTTCAGCGTCCTAGCATCCAGACTTGCATGCCGACATGTAAGGAAACTTGGCCCGCGAGTGAGCACTCCGTTAGCCTTTCGGTATGGGATCTCCTCGACGGGCTCGTCGCGCGGCGCCACTCGCTCCACCGCCCCGCAAACCGATGGCGCTGGCCCGCCGGGTCTCCCTGTTCGAACGGGAGGTCACGGTTCGCCTGGCTCCCGTCGCGGTCGAGCTGCTGCATGGCGCGGCGCGGATCTTGAGCGAGGGCGAGTTCGCCGGTGACGTCTACACCGGCTCGACCATGCTGACCGTCGATCTGGCGCGAACGTCCGCGCTGATCAGCGACTCACCGGATTCCACCACCGCCCAGCGCGTCGCGTTCCTCTACGCCGCCGACGAACGATGCCGGACGCACGCACGGCGGATCGCCGTCTCCGAGGCCCGCATCGGCGCGGGCTGCGACCTGTCCGTCCCGCACGTCGACGTCGAGAGTCGCGCAAAAGGTCCCGAGGTCCATCTCAGCCTCAATATCGAGGCACAGCGGAGGAACGCATGATCGAGCTGTACAGCATCCGCGACGTGTCCCGAATTCTCGCCGTCCAGGAAGCGCGCCTGCGCTACTGGACCCAGACCGGCTTCGTCGGACCGACGGTCCGCAAGGGCGGACGCTTCTACTACACGTTCTGCGATCTGCTCGCGGTGAAGGCCGCGAAGGATCTCGTGGCGACGGGCATGACCCTGCAGAAGGTCCGCAAGAACGTCGACGCGCTCAAGAAGGCGTTGCCCGACGACACGCATCCGGCAACGAAGCTCCGCGTCTGCTGCGATGGCGAGACGATCGTTGCGCTCGCCGACGACATCGCCTTCCAGCCGATCGGCGGTCAGATTGTCATGGCGTTCAACGTCCCGAGCTTCGGCGAGCATGTCTCGCAGGTGCTCGCGATGCCGCGCGTCGATCCGAATGCAGTGGCTCAGCGCGGCACTTCCTCCGACGGCGCCCCGCACGAGGTCACCGACAACCCGACCGAGGCGAACGGCGGCACGACCGCCTATCGCTACTTCGTCGAGGCCTGCGCCGCCGAGGATCGTGGCGAATCCGAGACGGCCGAGCACCTGTTCCGCCAGGCGATCGATCTCGAGCCAAACATGGCCGCCGCCCTGACCAATCTCGGCAACCTCATCTATCGCCAGGGCGAGCTCGAAGACGCGCGCAAGCTCTACGATCGCGCCCTCGAGCACGACCCATCGCAGCCCGAGGCTCGCTACAACCTGGCAAACCTCCTCGAGGACCTCGGCGAGACCGACCTCGCGATCGCCGAGCTGCGCAGGGTTTGCGCCGCCGCTCCCGAGTTTGCGGACGCGCACTACAACCTCGGCATCATGCTCGCGATGGTCGGCGGTACCGCGCAGGCCAAGCAGCACCTCGAGCGCTACCTCGAGCTCGACACCGGCAGCGACTGGGCGACCCACGCTCGCGTCTTTCTCGACCAGATCGCCGCCTAGCTTCTGCCGGTGGTGCGCGATCGTGGACCTCGCCAACCAGGTCCGCGTCGCCGACCACGACCCGGCGCTCAACAACGAGCTCACACGGATCATCTACACGCCGACGCAGCTCTGCCGCGCTCCGTGACCGATCAAGGGCAGACGTTGACCGTCTCGAACCGGGCGGTCCCTGGCGCGGGCTCGGCGGCGCCGACCCCGCCGAACAACTGCACGTCTGTCATCTCCGAGGACGGGACGCTCGAGGTCGCACGCACGGTCCAGGCGGACGCCTCGGGGGCGGTCTCGTAGAGGACGCCGCCGGTGATCGGGCGCATCCGCCACCAGCGCATCGCCACCGGGTCGTACGGGATCGTCGTGATCGTCCCGAGCGTGTGCTGGAAGACCAGGATGTCGTTGCGGACGGACATCGAGTAGACGATCGGGCCGAAGGCGGAGAGGCCAACGGACGTGAACGTGGAGACACCGTCGACGACGTCGCTGATCTCGACGAACACTCCGGGCGCATCGAACACGATGGCGCGTCCGCACTGCCCGAAGGCGCCGGCCGCGCCCGCCGACGGTGAGATCGAGAGTGCGCCGCCCGATTCGGTCACGGTGGCGCGGTCGATGGTCAGGGTGCCCATCCAGTCGGCGCAGGCGACGCCACCTGGAAATGTGGTGACGGGAGCGGCGGGGGTGCACCCGGTCCCCGAGACCGGTACGATCACGCGCGCATCGATCGGCGCGTCGCTCGCTGCGTCGACCGGGATCGGCACATCCACGATCGGGCCATCGAACCGCGTCGGGATCCGCGGATCCATCAGGTGCGTCAGTGCTCGATCCGAACGGATCAAACGACAGCCGACCGCATCCGGCGAGACCGATCAGGAGGAGCGAGCGGAGCACCGGTCCGCAGATGATACTGCCCTGCTGCTCAGCAGCGCGTGCCGACGAACAGCGCGAGCGCCGCGAGCAGGACGAACAGCGGTTCCCAGGTGCGATCGAAGCGAGTCATCGGTGGGTCACCAGTGCAGACGGATGACCAGGTCCGAGAGTCGCAATGTCGGAGAGTTAGCGGTCCGACCTGCGTCGGCGGGGACCCGGCGCGGCAATCGGCGGGTCGAGTCGGACCCAGGTCCCGGAACGACTAGGATGGCGCGATGATCCGCACCCTCCTGATCGCCCTCGCCCTCGCCGGCTGCTCCGGCCCGACGCCGACCCCGACCCCGACTCCGACCCCGACCCCGAGCCCGACACCGGATCCGACACCGACCCCGACCGCCGAGCCGACCGCCGGTTCGACCCCGAAGGCCGATGGCGCGAGCTGCCTCGCCCCCGGCGACTGCCAGTCCGGGGTGTGCGAGGGCGAGGGCTGCGGTCCCGACCGCCCCGGTACGTGCGCGGCGAAGGCGCGTGCCTGCACGCGCGATCTGCGGCCGTACTGCGGCTGCGACGGCCAGACGTTCCGGACCTCCGGGAGCTGCCCCGGCCAGCGGTTCTCGGCACGCTCCGAGTGCCCCTGAACCGAGGCCTAGAACCAATGCCGCTCAGTTAACGTCGCGTTGACGTGAACCTGAACATCAACGCCACCTTGGACATTGACGTGGACGCAACCCGTGAACGAGGCAACCGATAGCTCGGTCGTGTTGCGGTTCCAGAAGCTG
>JACCQV010000538.1 GCA_013813945.1 Deltaproteobacteria bacterium
CAGCGTCTGGAAATGGAACATCGACCCGGTATCGGCCGGTGGCTCGGCCGGTTGCCTCGGAGTCGCCTACGCAGACGCCTACGCCTACGCCTACGAGGTCAACACAAGCGATCCCTGGGGTTAGGCCAAGCGCGAAGGCCGCAACCGAGTCATCGGCTGATCACGCTGCGGATGTAACCCGGCATGCTGTTCGCACGTCGAAGCAGCATGTCGCGTGATTCGCTCGTCATCGCTGGTGCGACCGGCTTCGTGGGCCACGCCGTGGCGCAGAGGCTCGCGACGCGAGCGGATCGGCTCGAGCTTGTCGGCCTGACTCGCGGGCGCCGGGCCGTCGGCGCCTGGGATCGGCTCGTTTCGTGCGACTTGTTCTCACTCAAGGACGTCGAGCGCGCGCTGCACGGCGCCCGGTTTGCGCTCTACCTCGTGCACTCGATGTTGCCCTCCGCTCGCCTCGTGCAGGGGCGGTTCGCGGATCTGGATCTGATCTGCGCGGACAATTTCGGGCGTGCCGCCGCGAAGGCGGGAGTCGAGCAGATCGTTTACCTCGGGGGCTTGATCCCGGAGCTCTCGCCCGATCAGCTCTCCGATCACCTCTCGAGCCGGCTCGAGGTCGAGGCGGCACTCGGTGTCCACGGCGTTCCGGTCACAACGCTGCGAGCGGGGATGGTGATCGGACCCGGCGGCTCGTCGTTCGAGATCCTGACGCGCCTGGTTCGCCGGCTGCCCGCGATGGTGCTTCCGCGATGGAGCGAACACCGTTGTCAGGCGATCGATCTCGAGACCGTCAGCGCGCTGATGGACTACAGCATCGGTCGGACCGAGACCTACGGTCAGACCTACGACATCGGTGGACCGGACGCGCTGCGCTACCGCGAGATGATCCAGGTGGTCGGCGAGGAGATCGGCACGCCGCGGCGCACGCTCGGAGTGCCGATATTGACGCCGAAGCTGTCGCGCCTTTGGGTCTCGTTGATCACTGGCGCACCGCGCGCGCTGGTCGCCCCGCTGATCGAGAGCCTCGAGCACGACATGGTCTGCCGCGATCGTCGGCTTCAGGAAGCCGCGAAGCTTCCGGGACTGCCGTTTCGCGAGGCGGTCGCGTCATCGCTCGCGGCCGAGCGGGACATTGCGCCCGCGAAGCCCGCAGCCTATCGTCGTGCACCTGCGGCGTCGATCACGGGCGTGCGCTCCGTCCAGCGGATTGCCCTTCCCGCGGGGAGAGATGCCGAGTGGGCCGCGCACGAGTACATGCGCTGGTTGCCGCACGGCGTCTCGCCGCTGCTCCGCGTCGAAGTCGACGACGCACGAACGTGTACGTTCTTCCTCGGCAAGAAGTCCAAACGGCCGCTGCTCGTACTCACGTTTGCACGCGAGCGCAGCGCCTCCGATCGACAGCTGTTCTACGTCACCGGCGGCGGGCTCGCGCAGAAGACCGAGCGCGGGCGGCTCGAGTTTCGCGTCACGCCCGACGGCGAACACTTGCTGACTGCGATCCACGACTTCCTTCCGCGTCTGCCATGGTGGCTCTACCGGATCAGCCAGGCGCTCGTTCACCGTTGGGTGATGCGCCGGTTCGGCAAGCACCTCGCCGCGTTCCCGAGTGTGCAGCCGCCGCTCGCCGTTGCTCGTGCTCCATCGTCGGTCGCGACGATCAGGTGAGCTGCGAGTCGGGTTGGTGCACGGCCGCCTCGCGCAGGGCGCGATCGCGGATCCGCTTGTCGAGGAAGTAGTCGCGGCCGTGCCAGAACTCGAGCGAGACACCGACGAGTGACACCGCGGTCGCGGCGTAGAGGAAGAGATCCGAGTGTTCGGGGACGAGCAGCGCGCCGAGGACGAGCCCGCAGACGCCGAGGACGCGGCTGCCCCAGGCGAGCGCCTTGGTCGCGCGTTTGTTCATCCGGGTGTCCGACGGCATCACCATCGAAGATCCGCGTTTCGACGAGAGCAGCCGGCTCGCCGGATGCCGTCGCCGTCGAGGCGCGGTGTGTCGGGGGGCTGGGGCATGGACTTCGTGCTGACGCGGTTGCACGCGCGCTACGGCAAGGACATCACGAACGACCTCGAGTTCAAGGCGGCGCCTCCGATCGTGGGCGGCCGCGAGTTCCTCACCGACGGCAAGAAGCTCGAGAGGGTGCGAAGCCCGCGACTGCGGTAATCGATCAATCGCGGCGGTACATCGTCATGACGCACGCCCCGCCGAGGCCGAGGTTGTGCTGGAGCGCGACCTTCGCGCCCTCGACCTGACGCTGCTCCGCCTGACCGCGAAGATGCCATACGAGCTCGGTGCACTGCGCGAGTCCCGTGGCGCCCAGCGGGTGGCCCTTCGAGAGCAAGCCGCCCGACGGGCTCGTGACGAACTTGCCGCCATAGGTGTTGTCACCGTCCCAGATGAACTTCTCCGCCTCGCCTTCCTTGCACAGGCCGATCGCCTCGTAGGTGAGGAGCTCGTTCGCGGTGAAGCAGTCGTGGAGCTCGACGACCTGGATCGACTCGGGTCCGATGCCGGCCTGCTCGTAGACCTTCTTCGCGCACGCCTTCGCCATGTCGTAGCCGACCATCTTGATCATCGAGTGCTCCTCGAAGGTCGACGGGTAGTCGGTCGTCATCGCCTGCGCCGCGATGTACACGGGCCTGGAGATGTTGTGCTTCTTCGCGAAGTCGTCGGAGCACAGGATCGCCGCGGCCGCACCGCACGTGGGCGGGCAGCACTGGAACCGCGTCAACGGATCGAACACCTCGGGCGATGCCATGATCTCCTCG
The DNA here is from genome assembly GCA_013813945.1 of Deltaproteobacteria bacterium. GTDB lineage: Bacteria > Myxococcota_A > Polyangia > Haliangiales > Haliangiaceae > JABFXX01. Next base: position 2,761 of record JACCQV010000538.1, read on the forward strand.
ACCGAGAGGACCTCCTTGAACAGCGCGTAGGGGTTCTTCGACGCGTGCTGGCGGGCCTTCGCGCTGATCTTCGCGAAGGTCTCCTTCTTGGTGCCGTACTTCCAGCGGTACTCGCGGCCGGCGCCACCGAACATCTGGGCGGCGGGCGGTGCCGAGTTGAAGCCCTGCTCCTCGTTCATCACGTTGACGAACTTATCGAGCGGGTTGGCGCGATCGGTCCACTTCGCGGACAGCGCGCCGGCTTCCATCTGCTCGAACCCGACGACGATCACGCACTCGGCCATTCCGCCGGCGACCGCCTGCGCACCGAGCATCAGCGCGGAGCTGCCGGTAGAGCAGTTGTTGTTGACGTTGAAGACCGGGATGCCGGTCTGGCCGAGCTGGTAGATCGCCCGCTGGCCGCAGGTCGAGTCACCATAGACGTAGCCGGCGAACGCCTGCTGCACCTCGGTGAACGGGATCTTGGCGTCGGCGAGCGCGGCCTCTCCGGCCTTGCGCGCCATCACGTGATATTCCTCGCTCTTGCCGGGCTTCGCGAAGGGAACCATCCCGACGCCGATGACATTTACTTTGCGTGGCATGTGAGTTTTCTCCTTCGTCCGTTCAGATCAGGGCCTTGAGGAATCCGAGACGGTGCGCGACGGAGACATCTCCGTCGACCCGCAACTTGCCGAACTGATAGAGGCTCTTCGCGGTCGCCTTGCCGGTGGTCAGCGCCACGAGATCGGCGTCGGTGATCGTCACGGTGGCATCGACCTTCTTGGGGTCCTTGCCGCCGAGCGCGAACGTCTGCTCGTTCCCGTCGACGACGAACTTCAGCGTCGCGCGGACCTCGCTGGCGACGCCCGGATTCTCGGCGATGCGCTTGGTCAGTGCCGCGAAGATCTTCGGCGCCTGCGCCTCGGTGCTCGCTGCGGGGGGCGACGCTGCTGCCGCTGCGGGTGCGCCCGCGGCCGGAGCCGCACCGCGCCGCTTGGCGATCACGTCGACCGCCTTGCTCGGGTCGAGCTTGCTGAGGAAGTTCAGCTTCTGCGACGCCATCACGTTGCCGGAGATCTTGAGCTTGCCGGTCGTGAACAGCTTCATCGCA
>JACCQV010000544.1 GCA_013813945.1 Deltaproteobacteria bacterium
CATGAGGAAGTCAGCCGGAGACGTCATCGAGATCAGCAAGGGCCGTCGTCATGGCCGGTGCTCGCCGATGCAGGAGCGCTGGTATCGCCTTCGCCAGTCCCACCCTGACGCGAGATCACGTCCGCCCTTCCAGGTGACCGAGGACTGGACCCTGAACGGTGCCATCGACGACCGGCTTCTCCAGGCCAGCTGGACCGCGATCGTCGACCGCCACTGGACTCTTCGCAGCATGTTCGCCTGGGATGGCGATCGGCTATCGCAGTCCGTGGGCGACGTCTCGGACTCTCATCAGCTCGAGCTGCATGACCTGACCGCGTTCGCCTCCGACAGTCCGCAGGTGCGGCAGCTCGTTCGCGAGATCTATCAGACGCCCCTCGATCTCGAACACGGCCGCGGCTTTCGCGCTGCGCTCATCCGATGGCGCGACGGGACCCGTCTGATCCTCACGGTGGACCAGCTCGTCTGTGACTGCTACTCGACGCAGATCCTTCGTCGCGATCTGCTCGCAGTCTATGCGGCGGTCAGCGCGGATCCTCAGCGCGACCCGAGGTCGGTGCTCGGTGCGCTCACCTACCAGTATCTCGACTGGGCCGAGCATCAATGGCAGCTCCTCGCCGGCGACTACGGGACGGCTCTTCGTGCGTTCTGGACGCAGCGTCTCGCTGGTGCGCCCGAGATGATCGTGCGCGAAGACCATCACTCGGTCGGAGCGATGGGCCGCGGGTGGAAAGCTGAAGCGTCGCTCGATCCCGAGCTGATCGCGCAGGTCGATGAAGGCTCCGCACAGGCTGACTCGACTGCGACTCGATCGCGAGCCGAGATCTTCTCTCGAGTTGCCTCGAAGCCGATCGCGTTGCTCTCGGTTCTGTTTGCGCAGCTGTACCGAACCACAGCGCAGACCGACCTCAGCGTGGTCGTGACGTTGCCGGGCCGCATACCCAAGTTCTCGCGAGTGGTGGGTCTGTTCGTCGTGCCGGTGATGATCCGGATCCAGCTGCATGACGCGCTCACGTTCAGCGAGATCTCGCAACGAGTGGCGGATGCGTTCCTCGAGGCGGACGACTGGCGCAAGGTGCCGCTGTACGCGGCCATCGACCCGCCGGCCTCGCTGTCGCGTGTGAGGTTCAGCTATGAGAGGGGAGGGGGCTCGAGCGACACTGCAGGGCTGGCGCTGACGCCGAGCGTCGATCGCTGGGTCGGTGAGAGCTACATGGATGCGGATCTCGAGTTCCTGTTCTTCGAATCCGCTGTTCCGGGTAGTCTCGTGCTCAAGCTGTTTGGCCGTGCGGACAAGTTCAAGCGAGAGACGCTCGAAGACCTTGCCGGCGACCTCGTCGAGCTGGCGGCAGGGTTCCTGGGCTCACCCGAGCGAACGCTGACCAAAACCTGATTTCGAAGCTGGAGACCCGAGCAGTGCAAACACATCATGAGATCGCCCGGACTGTCGCCGAGGAGTTCGGGCTACTCGAGCCGAACGGAACGCTGGCTCAGGTGGATTCGTTGACGATGATCGATATCGTGGTTGCGCTCGAGGACGCGGCGAACGTCAAGATTCCGGCGCACGAGCTGCGTGCCGAGACGTTCATGTCGCTGGACTCGATCGTCGCGATGCTCGGCCGGATCCAGGAGCCGGGTCGCTGACCGAGGACCTCGAGATCCGCAGGCGCGCCGAAGCTGTCGCTGGCGCCTACTCCAACGTCGATCCATACCTGTCCCCCGACACCAGGCTCGTCGTGTTTCGGTCGACCCGCGACGGGATCCCCGAGGTGTATGTCAGCGACGTCAACTCTCCTCGCTCGCCCGCGCGCAGGGTCACGTGCGCAGGAGAGCGCGTTGCCTGGGCAGCATTCGCTCGAGACGGCGCGTCGATCTTGTTTCTGCGTGACGAAGGCGGCAACCAGCGGTTTCGGTTGTTCCGGACGTCGCTCGATGGTTCGGCCGTCGAGCTCCTGACGCCAGACGACACGACGATCTACCGGCACATCCCCATTCTCCCGCGCACGAACCCGGCCCGGATCGTGTACTCCGCACGGCTTGCGGGTAGTCCCTCGACGCGCGTGATCGTACACGCGATCGGCGACGACGGACAACGCGTGATCTACGAGGACCCGTTCGCGGGCACCTGCGTGGACACGACCGAGGATGGCAGTCGCGCACTGTTCCTTCGAAACGCATCGCTGGTGGACTCCATGGTGCTCGAGATCGACCTCGAGACCGGAGCTGCGCGCCCGGTGTTTCCACGCACCGGCGAAGCCACGATTGCGTGCGTGGCCTACTCGGCCGACGGCACTGCCATGTTCGTGGCCTGCGAGACCCATCTCGACGGACCTTGCCTGCTCGCCCTCGATGCGAGTACCGGTGAGATCAAGGCGACCCATCGGCAAGAGGTGCCGGCCGGGTCATTCATCAGCCGGCTTGTCGTCTCGCCCGATGGGCACTCGGTGGCGATCCGCGTGGACGCCGGATCTCACAGTGATCTGCATATCCTCGATGCAAAGACGCTGACGTCCAGGATCCAGGTCGCGACGCTCCTCGGTGGGATCGAGCTCTATCCGTTCTCCGACGATGGCAGGTACTTCGCGATCTCCCAGTCCGTACCCGATCATCCCGTCGAGCTGTTTCTCGTCGACGCCAGCACCGGCGCGGTCCGGCCCCTTCGCATGGAACCTCGCCCGGGTCTCGAGACGGACACCATGGCGGTGTCGATCCACAGGATCCCGGCGTTCGACGGCCTCGAGATCCCGGTGAACCTGTACGTGCCGAAGCAGTCACCGTCGAGCGCCGCGAGCCCGCTGGCGACGATCGTGTTGATCCACGGTGGCCCAGCAGCGAGTGCACAGGTGCGCTGGAACCCCGCTGCACGATTCTTCACGTCGCTCGGGTACGTCGTGATCGAGCCGAACATTCGTGGTTCGATCGGCTTTGGCCGCGCCTATGCGATGGCAGACGACCGCGAGAAACGCTGGAACGCGTTCCGCGACGTCGAGAGCATCCACGCGTGGGCAGCCCACCACAGCTTCTGCGATCCACGACGCATGATCCTCATGGGTGGGAGCTACGGAGGCTACGTCACGCTCATGAGCCTGGGCCTGCAACCGGCGCTGTGGCGTGCCGGGATCAGCCTGTTTGCGATGGCCGACCTCCGCAAGTACGTCCGTCTGCTCGGACCGGGTGCACGGAAGGCGCTGGCCGAGGAGTTCGGGGATCCGGAAGCTGACGCCGAGCTGCTCGCAGAGCTGAGCCCGATCCGGAGGCTCGAGAAGATCGTCGCTCCGCTCTTCGTCTATGCCGGGGAGAATGATCCGCAGGTCGGACGGCGAGATTCCGACTCCATCGTCCGGGTGCTGAAGGACCGCGGGGTTCCGGTCGAGTACATGGTCGGGGCCAATGAGGGTCACAGCATGGAGCGGCGAGAGACTCAGGTGATGTTCTTCATGCGCGCGGCGCGGTTCCTGAGCGAACATCTCCAGTAGCTGACCGCCGCATGCTCACGCCAGCCGCCACATCGAACCGCCTGACTCGGGGTTCCCCGCCGCCGAGCGTGCCGGGTCGTTCGCTCGTCAAGGTGGGTCTGCTGACCGATCAACCGCGAGCCGGTTTCGGCCGGATCGAAGGCGGCTATGTCCTCACGTCCGCCGATGGCTGCTTCTCGGTTCGCCGCGGCTTCACCGTGACCTCTCCTCTCGCAGGGGTCCCGACTCGTTATGGTGTGGAGGTCGTCGGCGTGGTCGGAGGAAACGCGGATCTGGAGCGGTGCCTGCACCAGGAACAGGCGGGCCCGATCGACTGGCGTCTCGATCCGCTGGGCGGAGACCTCCCACGCGCGCTGGTCGGAGATTGCGAAGACCTGGTCGCGGCGGGGAGATTACGCCGGCGGCTGTCACTCGCCGGTCTGAAGACGAGGCGAATTCTTCATCGTGCAGCCTCGACGACCATTGCGCAGGTCCTGGAGCTCACGGACGACGAGGGCGAGCAGCATTCCTTCTCGACCGGCTCGCTGCTCGTCGTTCCGGCCGGCGCCACTCCGCTCGCGATCGGAGGAAAGCCCTATCGCGGCGGCGCTCGCCTGTTCATCAATCTTCGCGGGCTGCTCAACGTCATCAACGAGCTCGATCTCGAAGACTACCTGCGCGGTGTGGTTCCGGTGGAGCTCCCGCCTGACGTCTACGACGAGCTCGAAGCGCAGAAGGCACAGGCGCTCGCTGCCCGCACGTACGTGCTTCATCGGCTCGGAGAGTTCCAGCTCGAGGGTTACGACACGCTTCCGACCGCGGAGTGTCAGGTCTACGGGGGCATGACCGTGGAGCACCGGCTCAGTGACCAGGCCGTCGCCGACACCGCTGGACTCGTGATCACCTACCGCGGTGCGACCATCGACGCGATGTTCACGTCGACCTGCGGCGGGGCGACCTCCGACGTCTCGACGATGTTCCCGATGAGGCTTGACCGTCCGTATCTCAAGCGCGTGCCGTGCGTCGAGTCGGACGTGATCGCTCTGGAAGGTCGTGCCGACAGCGGTCTTCTCAGCTCGCTGCAGACGGATGCGCGGATGTTCGCGGCCGCGGCCAACCTCGACCTCGACGAGAGCGCCTGGCTGCATGACTGGAACCCGCAGGATCTGGTGACCGCGGTTGCCGCAGCCGGGATGCTCGCGGGCCGTGCCACCCGGGGAGCTCCGCCGCCGGCGACGACGAACCGGAGGGACGTCATCGAGTACCTTGGCGCCGAGCTGGCGGTCGCCGACGCCGCGCGTTCGCTCGTCCTCGCCGAGGATCCGACGTACTTCTTCCCGGGAAGTGCGCCGGATGACCCTGCGTCCGCGGTCGCTGCGTTCCTCATCAAGTACCGCCTGCTGCGAACAGCGTCGCTGCAGCCCGACTACCTCGCCACCAGCATGCCGCGCGACGAGGTCCACGGCTTGTTGTGGTCGTACCTCAAGGTCGTGGGCGCCGTACGCGAGGTGAGCGGCCGCATTGCCTCGATCAACGGTCGCGAGATCGGCGTGCGTCTCGAGGGCAAGCGCCTCCGGTTCGAGCTGCCCCCACGAACGCCGGTGTTTCGCGTCCTCGGTGACGGCGCGCGCGAAGCTGCGTCCGCGCCGATCGTACTTGGAGATCGCGCAACGATCGTCCAACGAGGAGGCGGCCCACCGCTCGCTCTCGTGATCGAAGCCAGCCGCGAGGGCGCCGCGCTGGACCAGGCCTCGCCGTACGCGTCGTGGTCGCGGAGCTGGCGCGCCGACGAGCTGGTGAGGACCATCAAGCGCCAGGTGTCGCTCGTCGAGCTGCACGGCCTGCGCGTCGTCGAGTCCGATGCTTCCTCGCGCATCCATCAGCTGGAAGTGACCGCTGAACGGGGGCGGACCTTCGTTCTCACCGGGATCGACGTGCGGTTCGCGCTGGCGGTCCCCGACAATCTGTTCGTGTTCACGAAGTCGACCGATCTGGACGGGATCGATCGCTACACGTTCTTCGGCAAGGGCTGGGGGCATGGCACGGGCATGTGCCAGGTCGGAGCGTTCGGAATGGCGGCGCGTGGCGCGCAGGCCGAGCAGATCATCCGGCGCTATTACCAGGGCGTGGAGATCGGTCGGTGGCCGTGACGAACCTGGCCGATCTGCTGATGCCATCCCATCCACCGGACGCCCGGGCGATATGGGAAGCAGGCCGCTGGTTCAGCTACGGCGAGCTGGCGACTCGCGCGCGCCAGTTCGCCGCGCTGGTCGGTGCGATCCCGACGCGTGGCGACCGTCCGATCGTGGTCCTTGCATCGGACAACTCGTTCCACCTCGCTGCCGCGTATCTCGGAGTGATCTACGCTGGCGCGATCGCTGCCCCACTGCCGTCGCTGCCCGACGCCGCGCTCTCCGCGATCCTCGCTGAAACCAGCCCTGGACTCGTGCTGGCGGACGCGGCGCACGTGGAGCAGCTACAGCGCGTCACCACGCAATCGGTTCTCCCGCTCGATCTGCCCCTCGACGACGACGCGCACTCCGCCACGAGCCTGGATCCCGATGCGCTGGCGCTGCTCCTCTATACGTCCGGATCCACGGGCCGCCCGCGCGGTGTGATGCTGTCCTCGAACAACCTCGGCTTCAGCGCGCACCAGATCCTGGCGTGCCTGCCGCTGACCTCGCGTGATCGAGCGCTGGTGACGCTGCCGTTTCATTACACGTACGGGCTCTCGGTTCTCCACACTCATCTGCATCGCGGTGGATCACTCGTCCTCGCGAACCGGACCTTCATCGACGACATCATGGGGCTGATGGCCGACCTCGGCGTGACCGGGCTGCCCGTCGTGCCGAGCACGTTGAACATGCTCGTCGGTCGCGGCGGCCTTCAGACTCGACCTCTGCCGTCCCTGCGCTACGTGATGTGCTCGGGGAGCAAGCTGGCTGAACCGATCGCACGCGAGCTCTTGAACATCGTCCCGCAGGCGTCGCTCCACGTCCGATACGGCACGACCGAGTCCACCGCCGCCGCATCGTTCCTCGCGCCCGACCGGCTCCGCGACAAGATGGGCTCGATCGGACGAGGTCTGCCCTCTGCGGGACTCTCCGTCGAGCGCGATGACGGCAGCCCGATCGAGCCCGGCTCGGATGAGGAAGGGGGCATCGTCATCCGCGGCGCCCATGTGGCGCTCGGCTACTTTCGCGACGAGGACGCGAACGCTCGCTCCTTCAAGGATGGCGCGTTTCACACCGGTGACGTCGCCCGTGTCGATGCGGAGGGCTTCGTGTTCATCGTCGGGCGCGCGAAGCAGTTCGTGAAGACCGGCGGGCATCGCGTCGCGCCACAGCAGGTCGAGGATGTGGTGTTGCGGATGCCAGAGGTCGAGGAAGCTGCCGTGTTCGCCATCCCCGACCCGATCCGCGGTGAAGCACTCGTGGCGGCAGTCGTGGCACGGAAGGGCGTGGTCCTTCGCGCGGACCTGCTGCGTGCCTTCTGCATCGCGGCGCTACCGGTCTTCATGGTTCCGGTGAGGTTCATCATCCTCGCGGATCTCCCCCGCGGTTCCAGCGGGAAGCTCGATCGGGTGCAACTCGTGCAGCTCGCGCTGAGCCCCGCGTCCAAGCCCGGTCGTTCAGCGAGCTGACCGCGGATACTGCGCGGCGAGCCTCGCGAGAAGAGCGCTGGCCTGTGCGCCACCACCACGGTCCAGCTGTCGCATCCGGCTCACGTTCCCTCGCTCCGGCGCGTCATCCGCGAGCAACCGCGTGAAGAGCTCGCGGCAACGCTCGGTGGAGACATCGGCTGGCTGCACCATCACACCCACGCGAGCCTCCTCGACGAGGGTGCCCATCAGGACTTGCTCCTGGGTGACGGGGATGACCACGATCGGAACGCCGCTGCTGATCGCTTCGAGCACCGAGTTTGCGCCGCCGTGATTGACCATCAGCGATGCGCGAGGAAGCAGCTCCAGCTGCGGCACCCATTCGGCGGCGATCACGTGATCCGGAAACGCGCGGGTGAAGGTCTCGCCGATCAGATCTTTCATCGCCACCACGAAGCATGCTTCCTGGTTCGACAGCGCAGCGATGATCGCCTCGTAGATCGCGGGTGGATGCGACACCAGGCTGCCGAACGCGACGTACACGAGCGGTCTGTCCGCAGGAATCCGCTCGAACGGGAACGGACGCTCATCGCCACGAGCGCCAAGTGGAAGCGCCGGGCCCACGTAGACCGTGTCGGTCGGTGCATCGGGCGGCATCAGCTCTCGCAGCATGAAGCTCACGTTGAGCCAGGGCGAGACCAGATCGCTCTCGCGGAACGACAGCTTCGCGCCGAGTGACGCGACCATCTCATGGCGCAGGGGAGCGATGTCCGTGTATGGGCTCGGCGTGCCGTCGCGAGGAGGCAGCGACTGAAGTCCGGTCGCGAGGCTCGCCCATGGAATCTGTTCGAGCTCCGCGACGATGGCGCCCGCGTACGCCATCGCGTTCACGGCGATGAGGTCGGGCTGGATCGCACGGACGACACGACGAAGCTCCTCGATCTGCGCCGGAACCTGGTCGACGAGCACCGCCCGCATCCAGCGCGCGACCCACCCACGCTGACGGAGCCGCCCGGCGAACTTGAGGCTGCGCTGCGGCTCTTGCTTCGCTGCCGACAGTGCAACGACGCCGCTGGAGAAGCACTGCGCGCGAAGCCCGGCCCGCGCGCATCGCTGAGAGACATCCTCCTGGAAGGAGTAGATCGCGACCTCATGATCTGCTCGCTCGAGGTGCTGGGCCACGGCCAGTGCCGGGTTCAGCTGCCCGCTGTCGGCAAACACCACGAGGAGGATCTTCGCCATTTCGAACCGGCGGAGCTTACCATCCACCCTGCACTGATGAAGTACCTCGTCTTGTTCCGCCCCGACGCAGCCGTGTCCGGCGTGTTTCCTCACCTGATGCGACTCGCCGCATTTCGAGCCGCACAGGCCTGGGTGCAGGCGTCGCTCGCGAGCGGTGCCATCCAGACGGGATACCTGCTCCCCGCGGAGATGGGCGCGGTCATCGTGGTGGACGTCGAGTCTCCCTCGCACCTGACCGCCGTGATCCGGCGCTGTCCGCTCACCCCGTATTGCCGCGTCGAGCCGGTTGCGGTCGGGGAAGCAGACCAGCTGGTTCCGACGCTGCTCTACCGCGACAGTGGCGCGCTCCTGTTCGAGCGCATCAGCTCACTCGCGTTCGACCGGGTGCGCGCGGGCGGGCCCGAGCTCGCCGCAGCCAAGGCCCCCGACGGAGACGACCGGATCGCGTTGAGTGTGGTGATGCCGTTCTTTCACCGGCTCGGCGACTTTCAGCGAGTCCTGCCGCTGAACGCGCGAGCCCTCGAGAATCCAAGCTACGAGATCGTGCTCGCACTGGACGAGCCTTCCGAAGCGGACGCGGTCGTCGCGTTCGTGCGCGCGCATCCCTCGATCCGGTTCCGCGTGCTCGTCAATCGCACGGAGCACGGGTGGCGGCCGCCGTGCCGCGCCCTGAACGTCGGGATTCGTGCGGCAGTCGGAACGTACGTGCTCGTCGTGTCGCCGGAGTCCGCGTTTGTCGGCGACGTTCCGGCGATCGCGCTCGGTGCGATCGGCGACAATCCACGGCGCGGCGTGCTCGGACACGTCGCATTTGCGACCTTTGCCCAGCTCGCAGAATCGGACGGCGCCGTCGCGAAGGCGTTCGAGACCGTCTCCGCAAAGAGCCGGCCGACGTCGTATGGATCGATCTGCGCCTCGCGCGGAGCGCTGCACGCAATCCACGGCTATGACGAGAGCCTCGATCGGTGGGGCGGAGACGACGACAACATCCGCGTGCGCCTCTTCATGGCCGGCGTCACTCTTCAGCTGCACAGCGGCATGAACCTGGTGCATCTCTCGGATCAACCGCGTGATGGCACCCGGAATCCCGAGCAGTCGCCCGATGAGTTCCCCGAGGACTACGGTCGGCGCGTGTTCGAGCCGCTGAACCTCGTGGCCAATCCAGACGGCTGGGGCGAGACGTTCCGCGAAGTGATCCACGACTGGCGGTGACCGCGCGCTGCGCGTTCTCACTCGTGAAGCGCGCGCAGCTCCGGTGGCAGCGTCTCGTAGTCGTACTCTCTTCCGGCAGGGATCCGCTCGAGGACCACGCCGGTCTCGTCGGCGAGGTAGTCGTAGCCGATCTTCTGGAACTTCTTTTCCGGGTCCAGACGGTTGTAGAAGTCGCGGCGCGCGATCCGGTCGGCGCGCCTGATCATCTTGAGGTGGTAGAAGTTGTAGTCGAGCTTGCGCAGCGGCATCTTCTGGACGAGATCAGGCGCCCACGGTCCGTGTAGCTGGACGTTGTTGTCGAACGTGAGCTCCGGCGGCATCGGAAACAGGCGAACGCGCAACTTGTTGGGGCTGCCCCACACGCCATCGACGCGATAGCTGTCCGGACGATCCCAGAGCTCGCGGCACCAGATCGCCGCTTTCACGTCGGGCAGCTCGCCGACGACCGCACGCAGCTCGACGAGGAACTTCCGCTCGAGTCGCTCGTCCGCGTCGGTGGCCAGCACCCAGTCCGCGCCCAGCTCCTTGGCCCGCTCGAGGAGCGCGCGCTTGTTACCGACCTCGTCCCACTGATGTTCGCCGACGGAGCGGGGCTTGGTGATCACACTGATCACACTCGAATCGGCAGCGAGGATCTCCGCCGTGCGGTCCTCCGAGCCGTCGTCGATCGCGACGACGCCGTCGACAAAACCACGGAGGTGATCGAGGCAACCCTGGAGGTAGAGCTCCTCGTTCCGTAACTGGAGAACCGCAAGAACTCGTTTCACGATTCTCGAAGTCTGCGCGCTCGACGATTGGCGCGCAATGGGCGCATGGAGCTCACCGCCAGGACTGCGCGACGCGATCGTAGCTGTGGCCCCAGCCGTCGGGGTTAGCCAGTGCGCTGGAAGGCTCGAAGATGCGCTGGATCTCGCGCAGACCCCGCCTCACACGCAGCGGTGGGCGAGGACCCGAGAGGTGGAGGATCTGCATCTCCTCGCAGACTCCGATGATCGTGCCGTCGAGCTGGAGCCGTGCGCGGACATCATCGTCGTCGCCGCCGTAGAGCTCGAGCTGCTCGTCGTACCCGCCGATGCGGACCAGGCGTTCCCGTTCCGCGCAGAGCGAGCCGTACGGATTGCCCGGGCGAAGTGCTGGATGGAGTGCGTGGGTGAACGGCGCGAGCGCGCGGTAGCAGGCATCGAGGCTGCCCCGCGCTTCGAGCTCGGGGAAGGTCGCGAACGCGACGCGTCCGACCGCGGCGATTCCGGTTCCGCAGCGAAGTAGCTGCTCTGCGTATCCAGGTACGTCGGTGACGTACGCCGACTCGGGCGACACCACCAGGATGTATCTGCCGACCGCATGCCGGAGACCGACATTGATGGCGCGAGTAGGTGTACGCCACGGATGGTCGTGGTCGTTGATGAGAACCGTCCATCGAATCGATGGAAACCGCCGGACGAGCGCGAGGACGCCCTCTTCCTCGGTCGGCTCGTCCATCGACAGGACGACCTCGAGATCGCCACGCTCGAGGTAGCGGGCGTTCAGAGGGAGCACTCGCTCGAAGTCAGCGAGGCGCTTGTAGAACGGCATGATCACACTGAGCAGGACGTCGGGGCGCGGCACCGCTGCAGAGGTGGCCGCGCGCTCGGCGAGGGCGAGATCGTGCGAGCCTTTGAGGAGTTGATCGTACATGCGCCACTGCGGCGGAAAGGCGGTCAGCTTCACCGCCGTGACGCCCTGGTGGTCGCTGGTCACGTGACAGGAGCTGAGCGGCATGATGGCCCTCCGCTCGCCGCGATAGAGCACGAGCGAGAGCTGGTCACCGAAGATCGGCTCGCTCGACGCGAACGAGCGGAACTTCTCCCATTGCTTCCACCACGCGCGCATCGCGGCGGTCAGGTCACCGGGCGCGACCTCGAGGTCACTCGCGATCTCGATCTGGCGACCTGCTGACAGGGTCGTCAGCACATCCCAGTCTTCGCAGGCGCACGCGGCAAACAGCCGCTCGATGGCGTGGGCGTTGCGGTCTGGCTCCGCAGCGCCACCCGCCCGCACCGGGCTGCCGTGATACGCGCGTGCGGCCTCGATCGCGCGCGTGCGCGGCGGCTGGGCCTGGAAGTCGAGCATGTCGGGATCGGGCCGACACCGAGCGTAGACTCCCAACCTGCGCCACGCGGCCGACGCCGAAGCAGAGTGAAGGCGGTACGCGGAGAACTCGGTCAGCCGGCGTAGCGCCGCGGGCGCGGCCTCGGGCGGCTCGGAAGTCGCCTGGTCGGTGGCGAACAGGATGTACTTGTGGTCGAGACCGTAGCTGCCGTGGGCGACGAAGCGAGCGCCACTCTCATCGAGCATTCGCGCCCAGACGCCGAGCACGGTGCGCCCTTCACGCGTTGCGGACTCGAGATGGCTCGCGAGGAGCTCCACGAACGCGGCCTCGAGCCGCTCGTCGGGATCCAGCCACAGGATCCAGTGCGCCCCGAGCTCCCGTGCGCGTTCGACGAGCATGCGACGCCCGCCGTCCGCGGGAGCTCCATCGGCGCGGAGCGTGGCGGCGACCAACGGCTCGCGGCCGAGCACCTCCAGCGTGTCGTCACTCGAACCGAGGTCGAGGACGACGAACGCGTCGACATGATCGCGCAGGTGGGCAAAGAACGCCGGCAGCAACCGTGCGTCATCGAGCGTGGTCGTCACGACGCAGATCATGCGAGCGAAGAAACGAGCCTATCCGCTCGCTGAACGCACGGTCAAGCAGCGCCGCCAGCTGCAGGAATCCCTCACGTAACGATGCGTGGCACAGCGACGTTACAGGCGTGCGACGTCGACGGGGGGGCGATCGGATACAATCTGGGCGTGCAGAGGGCGATCCGCGCCGATCGACCGCCGCTGTCGCACGCGCAGCAGCGCATGTGGTTCCTGCACCAGCTCGAACCGAACAGCGTCGCGTATCACTTGCTGTTTGTCCGGCGAATTCGCGGAGAGCTCCAGGTCGAAGCCTTGCGCCGCGCTCTCGAAGAAGTGGTTCATCGGCACGCGCCACTACGGACCGTATTTCCGTCGCCGGGCGGCGAGCCCTATCAGCACGTCCTGCCACCGTCGCGCTGGGAGCTCGGGGTCGAGGATCGAAGCGCGCTCGACGACGAGACACGCGCGCGCGAGGTCGAGCGAATCGTCGACGAGGAGGCTTCCCGCCCGTTCGACCTTGCCACCGAGTTGCCGTTGCGGACACGCCTGCTCCGCCTGAGTGCCGGGGAACACGTCCTGTTCGTGACCATGAACCACATCGCATCGGACGGCTCGTCGATGGGCGTGTTCTGGCTCGAGCTGAGCGCGCTCTATGCCAGGCACTGTGCAACCGGCGAGCGTCCGCAGCTGCCGCTCATCACGTTTGACTACGTCGACTACGCCGAGTGGCAACGGAACCGGATGCAAGGCGAAGAGCTCGAGCGCCAGCTCGGGTTCTGGAGAGAGCGCCTGCACGGGGCCCCCGAGGAGACCGCTCTCCCGAGCAAGTGGCCTCGCCCGGTGGTCACGAGCGGCCGCTCTCGGGAGCTGACCGTCGAGCTCGACGCTGAGCTATCCAGCGGGATTCGCGCGCTCGCACGGCGACAACGCGCAACCCTGTTCATGACGCTCCTCGCGGCGTTGCGGGGGCTGCTCGCCCGGTACACCGGGCAGGCGGATCTGGTGATCGGCACCCCGGTCGTGAACCGCCCCCGAAGCGAGCTCGAGGGCCTCATCGGTCTGTTCGTGAACACCCTGGTCCTGCGCAACGACGTTCGGGGCGAGGAGAGTTTTTCGGCACTGATGACCCGCGAGAAGAGGCTCGCGCTCACCGCGTACGAGCACCAGGAGACGCCATTCGAATTGATCGTGGACGCCCTCGGTGTGGAACGGAATCTCAGCAGGAGTCCGTTGTTTCAGGTCCTGTACGCTCACCGAACGCTCGAGCAAGTCTCCGAGCTCGGTCCTGGCCTCACGGTGGAGTCGTGCCCCGGCAAGACCATCGCGAAGTTCGACATCACGATGACGAGCGTCGACAAGGTGGGCTGCATCGAGGTGAGCTGGATCTACAACGAGGATCTGTTCGAGGGCTGGTTGATCGAGCAGATGGCACGCGACTACCGAGAGCTGCTGAGACAGGTGGTGCAGGATCCGGGGCAGCCGCTCGCGTACATCCAGCTGGTTCGCGACGAGGATCGACGGCGGCTCGGTGACGAGCTGCACGCGGCGCGCACGGCGTCGGCAACCGACCCGATGCCTGCGTTGCTCGAGGCTCAGGTCGTTCGCACACCAGACGCGATCGCCGTGGTGTTCGAGGGAGAGACGCTGACGTACCGCGAGCTCGACGCGCGTGCGAACCGGCTCGCGCATCACCTGGTGGCACAGGGTGCGTCGGCGGATGAACCGATCGGCGTACTGCTCGAGCGCTCGTGTGATCTGGTAGTGGCGCTGCTGGCGGTGTGGAAGGCGGGGGCGGCGTACCTGCCGCTCGATCCGCATCATCCACGAGATCGGCTGCGCCAGATCCTGGAAGACTCGCGGGCACGTCTGATCGTGACCGAGTCGCGACTTGCGGAGCTGGTGCCGGCAGGCACGACCGAGGTGGCGATCGATCGAGACCGGGATGCGATCTCCATTCGCCCGGCGACCCGTCCCGCGGCGAGGATCGCGGCGGAGCAGCTCGCCTACGTGATCTACACATCGGGCTCGACGGGAAGACCCAAGGGCGTGGGTGTCGAGCACCGATCGCTGGCGAGCTTCGTCGCGTCAATGCAGCGCGCGCCGGGGATCACGCCCACCGACACGCTGGTCGCGGTCACGACGGTGTCGTTCGACATCTCGGGTCTGGAGCTGTGGCTGCCGCTGTGCGTGGGCGCGAAGGTCGTCGTGTGCAC
>JACCQV010000551.1 GCA_013813945.1 Deltaproteobacteria bacterium
GGGACGCGCGGCGCGCGAGGCATCTGCGGGAAGCCGAGGCGCACCAGCTGTGGAACCACTTCGGCTACATCTCGATCCTGGAGTACCTGGAGCGCGAGCACGGCATCGAGCCGAGAACGGCGAGCGATCGGCTTCGCGTCTCGCATGCGCTCGCCGATCTCCCGCTGCTGGAGGCCGAGCTCGAGGAGGGCACGTTCCAGTACTCGCATGTCAAGGAGCTGACTCGGGTCGCCACGCCCGAGACCGAGGACGAGTGGATCGCAGCGGCGAGAGGCAAGACGTGCGGCGAGGTCCAGGCGATGGTCGCGGGCCACAAGCCAGGTGACGGGCCCGACGATCCAGACGATCCGGATCTTCGCCTGCGCAACCTCGTTCTGAAGCTACCGCCCCAGACCCTCGCGATGTACCGCGAGCAGCTGGCGGCGATCGAGGCCGAGCTCGGTCATCGGCTCGAGGAGGCCGAGGCGTTCCGGATCATGATGGAGCGCGTGCGCGATTGCCGCGAGGGCGCGAGCACACCGGCGCAGATCTCGATCTGCTCGCACTGCGAGCGGGGCTGGCAGGACGGTGCTGGGTTTCGCGCCGAGCTCGATCCGGCAGCGATGGCGAGTGCGCTGTGCGATGCGGACCACCTCGGCTCCGTGGATGCGGAGCCGGGGCGCAAGAAGCCGACGCTCTCGAAGCGCAAGCGCCAGCGGATCCTCGCGCGCGATCATCATCGCTGCGCCGTGCCGGGCTGTCGAAGCGCGAAGAACCTCGACCTTCACCACATCGTTCATCAGGAGAACGGCGGGGGACATGAGGACTGGAATCTCGTCACGCTGTGCTCCGGTCATCACGCTGCACATCATCGCGGCGATCTTGCGATCGAGGGTCGCGCGCCGAAGTCGATCCGCTTCGCGTGGAAGCATCGCACCCGCGAAAATGCCCACGTGGGCAGTGGACCGGTGGGCAGACGGCCGGTGGGCACCGGCACGAACGGGCGTGTCAGCTCGCGGTTCGAGGACGCGCGAATGCGATCACAGGCGCGCGATGCGCTCGCCGGCTTGGGCTGGAAGCCGGGCATTGCTCGTGCGGCGGTCGACGAGGCGATTGCCCACGTGGGCATCGACGTCCGGATCGAGCAGCTGATCCATGAGGCGCTTCGAAGATGCCCAAGACCCGGCTGAGCTTCGTTCTCCGTTAGCGGTGCACCGACCAGCTGAGCTTCGAACTTCATTGGCCGGGTGCGCCGACCCAGCTGATCTTCGATCTTCGTACGCCGGTGCGTCGACCCGGCTGAGCTTCGATCTTCGTTCGCCGGTGCGCGCCAACCCAGCTGAGCTTCGAGCCTCTTTCGCGGGTGCGCGGCGACGCGTAGGGTCACGCATGGCTTGCGCTTCCCCTCGCGCCGCGTTCCTGCTGGGAGTGCTCGCGTGCTGCGGCTTCGGTTGCAGCGAGCCGGCCCGGAGACCTGTGGCGACGACGCCCGAGGTCCGCGTGCCGGTTGGCGACCCGGCCGAGCGACCTGCGTCGACGACGCCCGAGGCTCGCGTGCCGGCCGGTCCCTCGAGCAGCGAGTCCGCCGCAGCGCCGAGTACCGAGGACCCGGATGCCCGGTTGGCGATGGTGTACCCAGGCGCGCGCGAGCTCTACAGCTGGACCAATGGCCACGCGCACTCGGGCGGCTTCGCCACGACCGATTCGCCCGAGCAGGTGAAAGCGTGTTACCGCCGCTACGCGGCGCAGAGCCGCGGGTACAAGCTCGTGGAGCGCGGCGATAGCCTCATGCTCGATGGCAGCGCAGCCATGGGCATCATCCGGGTGGAGGCCGCGACGACCAAGTCCGCAGGCAAACCGCTGCGCCCCGCTGAGAAGACCGTGATCTCGTTTTCGCGCCCGTAGACGACGAATTTCAGCAGCACCGGTTTCGCATTCGATTACGTCGTCGAGCCCACGATGACGCCACGGCCTACGATGCGGCCTCCTTCGCGCAACTCGAACTGCTTCCCCGGGCTCATGTGAGGTGTCGCCTCCTCCACTGCCCACAACGACAATCGGGCCCGCGTGGAGGCGCTGGGCGAAAGGCCGCCGACCGGCTCGGACTCCAGCTCGAGCTCAAAGCCAAAATCGATCTCAGTGTTGTCGAAGCGAATCATGCTTCGCCCTCACTCGCGGGGAGGAAGCGAAGCTCGACGTCGATCGTCGTCCGACTCATACCTCAGTGCCAGAAGCCGACCGACATCGCGACGTTCCGATAGCGTGACGCGACATCGCCCGTGAACGACAGCCGTCCGCGGCGGGTTCCGATCAGCCAGAACTCGAAGACGCGCAGCTCGACCCCGAAGGTGAAGTGCAGGCGGCCACCCTGATCGACGAAGCGCTCGGGCTCCCAGTAGCTACCCGTGCGCAGCCGCAGTCGCCCGGGCACGGCCTCGACCTCGGCTCCAATGCGGACGCTGAGGGCGCTGTGGCGACCGGAGCGCTGGAGCTGCTGAAGGCCGAAGGCCTCGATGCCAAATGCGTTCGGCGAGCTGCCGGTGACGAGGACGTCGGTGGTCACCGTGAGCGAGTGCTCGTCGCGAAATTTCGTCGGAACCAGCTGGTTCCACTGGGTCTTGGCGTGGCGGTACGCGAAGCCGCCGATCACGCGGGCAGGCGACACGACGTTGCGCGGCAGGATGTAGCCCATGCAGTTCTCGGGATCGCACGTGCTCTCGACCTCGGTGCCGAGGGTCTTGGATTCGATCGCACCGGCGACCCGAAAGTTCTCCATCCTCGGCACCCACGTGAAGCCGCCGACGAAGCCCGTGCCGTTGATCGAGAACAGCGTGTCGCCATCGTTCGTGTCGACCGAGAAGGTCACGTTCTGGATGCCGACGCCCACGGCGACGTCCAGGCTGGGGATCCACTTGGAGAGCACGTAGCGGAGGCGCAGCGCGCTGGCGTAGAGGTCGTCGTCGTCGGTCTCGGTCGGGTTGACGATCGGCGTCTCCTGGCCGGAGACGGTGAACGCGCTCGCCCAGTTGCCGATCCGCAGCCCGAGGCCGGAGGTCACCAGCTGCGCGCCGCTCGACTTCACGAGGATTCCGTTGTTGTCGTAGTCCGTGGAGTAGGTGCCGCTCAGATAATCGATGTGATAGTCCCAGCTCCAGCGACCGGTGTCGGTGGTCTCGCGGACTGCCGGAGCCGACGGGTTGACCAGGGTCCCCGCGGTGCCGATGATCAGGGCGGCACCGGCGCCGCCCATCGCGACGAACCTCGTATCCCCGATCGCGACGCCCTCGTAGATGTCGATCGCGTAGTCGCGGTTCGTGATCGGACCATCGGCATGCGCTGGCAAAGCGGTGGCGAGCGTGAGCGCTCCCACCCAGACGGCGACCCGACCCATGCCCCATCATAGCCAGGAGGGGCTATCCTGCGCACGATGTCCGGCGGGGATGACGGTTCGACCAGCGAGTCGAGCAAGGATTCGGGGCGCGGGTCCGTCCCCGAGCTCCCCAGCTCGTCATCGGCGCTGTCGCTGGTCGCGCTCCCGTTCAAGCGCCGGTTCCTGATCCCGGCGATCGTCCTCGCGTTCGCGGAGATGTTCGCGATCGCGTATCCGCTCTGGATCGCGTTTGATCTGGGGTCGATCGGTGGCGAGACCTTGCTCGGGACGGCGCTGCCGGTGGGGATCGGCGCCTGCGTCGTGTGGATGGCAGCGATCACGGCGTGGCTGTTGCCGCTGTGGGCGGCTGTCGGTGCGCGTCGCCGCGGTGAGCGAGTCAACAAGGACCTCGCGGCGCGTGCGTACCGGATCACGATCAAGGGCCCAGTCCGGGTGCTGCTGTTGCGCACCGGCTTGTGGGCCGGCGCGGCGTGTCTGACCGGCGTCTTCCTTCACCTCTATCAGGACTGGCCCATCCATCGGGTCGCGGAGATCACCGCGGTCGCGGCCGTGCATGCGTACGTCGTGTCGTGCGTGCGGGCCGTGTGGTGGGCGCAGATCTTCGGCGACATTCGGGTCCGGCTGTTCGCCGCGGGCTCTCCGCTCAAGCGGTTCGACGACAGTCACTTCCGGCGGTTCATGCTCGTCGCGATGATCGTCGCCGGTGGCGTGCTCGGCGCGCAGGCGGCGTTCGCGTACTACTTCGTTCCGATCACGCGCGAGCAGTACCTCCAGCTGCAGACCTACTATCCCGTCGCTGCAATCGCTGGAGTGTTCGGCTGGTCGCTCGTGGCGCGGATGTTCACGTTCGATCTGCGGCGTTACTTGCGGCAGTCGCGAGGTGAGGTGGTCGAGGGGGCGCCACCGGCCGCGGCGATCTATCGGCGTGCGCAGGCGCTGCCCTACCGGCTCGCGCTGACGACGATCGGGGTGTGGGTCCTGATCGCCATCGTCGGCGCGCTGGTCGCGCGGTTCCGTCTCGGCTTCGAGCTCGACGACACCATCGTGCTCTCGGTCGCGACGCTCGTGCTCGCGGTGGCGGGCGCGATCTACGAGCAGCTGTGGTACCGCGATGTCCTGCGCCCGCTGCTCGCGCACCTGACGCAGCGGTATAGCGTGCCGGTGCGCAGCATCGCGCCGTCGCTGTCGTTGCGCAGCAAGCTGATGCTGTCGTTCGGTGGAGTCGTGCTGCTCGCGTGCGGGATGGCTCTGCTATGGGGCTTCGTCCAGTACAAGAACCTGGCGAACGACGCAGCCGGCAGGCAGTCACGCGTCGGCCTGGCGTGGATGCACTCGGAGCTGCAGACAGAGATCGCTGCGTTGACCACACCGCCAACGCCGAACGCGGTGCGCGCCGCGCTGCGCCGGATCTCGACTGCCGCGCCCGAAGCGCCGGTCATGTACTACGTCGATCACAATGACGAGATCCTTGCCGTCGGTGGCGGTCCCGTCGGTGCGCCGCTCTTGCCCTGGTACATGCGCGCGCAGATCGGTAGAGGCGGCAAGCAGCTCGCGGTCAACGCCGCCGGGCTGACCGGACGCACCGAGCGACTGTTCCTGACCTGGCAGGGCACGCGCTACGACCTCGGTTCGGCGGCGGTGTTCTATCCGAGCTATCGCGGCCGCGGCGAGTCGATGGTGCGGCCGCTCAAGGAGCTGCTCGTCTTCTTCCTCGTGCTGTTCGCGGCGTGCGGCGGCATCGTCGCGTTCACTGTCGCGCAGTTCATGGCTCCGATCCGTCGGCTCGAGCAGCGCGCCGATGCGATGGCGCGCGGCGAGCTCGCGGATCCCGTCGCGGCGGGCGGCGAGGGCGACGAGATCGGCCGCCTGACGCTTGCCCTCGAGGAGATGCGACGTGCGCTGCGCGACAAGCTGCGCTCGACGGAGGAGGTCAACCTTGACCTCGAGCGTGCCGTGCAGATGCGGACCGCAGATCTCGCGCGCAAGAACCGCGAGCTCGCGGAAGCGCTCGACAAGTTGACGCGCGCGCAGAAACAGCTCGTGCAATCCGAGAAGCTGGCCTCGATCGGTCAGCTCGTCGCCGGTATCGCGCACGAGATCAACAATCCGGTCAACGCGATCGTCAACACCGTCGGTCCACTCGAAGAAGCGATCGACGAGCTCGACGTCACGGATCCGGCAGCTCGGAGCGCCGCCGCGAAGGACATGCGCGACATGATCCGCGTCGTTCAGCGCGGTGCGCAGCGCACGAAGGCGATCGTCTCGGCACTGCACAACTACTCGCGCACGGATGACGAGAGCGTCGTCGACTTCGACGTCGATCGCTCGATCGTCGATTCACTCGAGCTGCTGCGCCACTTGCTCAAGCAGCACGTGACCGTCAACCAGGAGTTCGGCGCTGCGGGGCGCGTGAAGGGACACGCCGGTCAGATCAACCAGGTGTTCATGAACCTGTTGACGAACGCGGCGCAGGCGCTCGCCGGTCGGGACAACGCGACGATCACGATCACGACCACGGGCGATGACGAGAATGTCATCGTGAAGATCCGCGACAACGGGCCGGGAATTCCCACCGAAGTGCTGCCACGGATCTGGGACCCGTTCTTCACGACCAAGGATGTCGGCGAGGGCACGGGCCTCGGCCTGAGCATTGTCCACGAGCTGGTCGAGCGGCACGGCGGCCGGATCGTCGTCGACACGCAGCTCGGCGAAGGCACGACGTTCACGGTGACCCTCCCGCGCCAGATCCCTGCCGCGTTGCGCAAGGCGCGGACGACCGACGCCAAGCCGCGCGCGAGCTAGCCTCGACAGCCGACCGCGGCGATGACGGGTCACCCCATCCAGGGCGTGATGATCGTGATCGCCTCGACCCGGGTTCCCTCGATTCCGACGATGACGTCGATGCACATCTCGGTGCTCGCGGTGCCCTCGTAAAAATGCGCATTGGGCGAGAACCCCTCGAAGAACCATCCCGCGAGGTCCGCTGCTTGATCGCCATCCATGGGGGTCAAGAACACCAGCGCATCCAGGATGGTGGCGTGCACAGGTCGCGATAGCGGCGACAGGTCCACCAGTGGGTCGCCGATCGTGCGCGCGACGACGAGCGCGATCTGTTCGGGGGCGACCGGGTGCTCGGGGTCGGTCATCCGAACTGTCCACCTACCGACGCAGATCTCGCCCCTCGAGCGAGCGCGCTGGGCGAGGCCCTGGAGGATCGCCGCGTCCTCTGCCTGCGCCGGATCTGCTTCGAGGGAGAAGCGCTCGTTCCAGATGCTCGACGCCGGTTCTTCGGGCTCCAGGTGAACCACCGATGCCACCGAAGACGGGCGTTCTGCGGCGGGCCGGTCGGTCACCACGACGGTCATCAGGTCGGGATGGAACGTGAGCTGCCGCGGACCCGGGTAGAACGGAAATTCGACGCGGAAGCTATGTGGGTCAACGCACGTCGCCACCCACGGTATGTCCCCGTCTGGGACGCCGGTGTACGCATCATCCTTGCCGCGGTGGCGGATGGTGAACCGTCTCCCTCCCAGCCACAGGCTCCAGCGGTACTCGGCGACCCCGTTGTCCTCCTTCGTGGCCCACACGATCTGCGTTCCCAGCACCGCGAGCTGGCGCGAAACGATCGGCTCCCAGACCACGGCGCACTCTAGAACCCCGAGCCCCGCAAGGGGCTGAAGATGGGCCGTTTGTCAGTTTGTCAGAGGCTCTCGGCGGGGCTGACAGCCTGGCAAAAGCATGGTCTCGCGAGCGGGAATCTGGCGAACTATTTCAGCTGGTTATCTGGAATCTGACCTGGCCCACGGCTTGTTAGAGACCAGGGAGCGCATGTGGAACCAACCCGCCCATAGTCCGTTTCGCCGGTTCGCGGCGGCCCACGTCGATGGCGGCGGTGGGGCAGCGGCCGAGGAGCCGACCGAGCTGCGCGGCGATCCGGAGCACGCCGGCATCGTCCTGGTGGTCGATGACGAGCCCGCGATCGTCGAGTCGCTGACCAAGATCTTCCGTCGCGAAGGGCTCAACGTCCTGGCGGCGACCGACGGCAACGCCGGTCTCGATCTGCTCCGCAAGCACCGCGTCGGCGTGCTGTTGACCGACCTCATGATGCCGCAGACGACGGGCATGGACCTGCTCCGCGCGGCGAAGACGATCGCGCCCGAGACCGAGGTCGTGTTGATGACCGCGTACGGCACGGTCGAGACCGCGGTCGATGCGATGAAGGAGGGCGCGTACGACTTTGTCACCAAGCCGCTCAAGCGCGCGCACGTGGTGCGGATCGTCCGGAACGCGCTCGAGAAGCAGTCGCTGCTCGTCGAGAATCGCAGCCTCAAGGCGCAGCTCGCCGAGAAGCGCCGGCGCGCGATCATCGGGACGTCGCTCGCG
>JACCQV010000565.1 GCA_013813945.1 Deltaproteobacteria bacterium
ACGCGATCTCGTCGACCCCGCTCTCGAGCCGCGCCGCGTCGTCGCCGAGTGCCGAGATCCACAGCGCGCGGCGCGCGTCGGTGCTCGGCACGGGCCACTCGACACGGAGTACGCGGCGGCCGCGGACGCCGAGATCGATTCCGCGGATCGCGGACGTCACGGCGATCGCGCCGGGCGCGGTCTCGAGAGCGCGCGCGAGCGTCTGGAGGCGCTGGCTTCGATCGCCTTCAGCATCGATCAGCTCGTCGACCTCGGCGATGACCGGGATGGCATCCGCGAGCAAGCACTCGCGCATCTGCGCCGCGAGCGCCTCCTCGAGAGCGCGCGGCGTCGCGACGATCCGGCCGAGATCGATCGCGATCACGGCGCGGCGCGCTGCCGCCGCGGCCTTGGCGATCGCGGTGCGGCGACCCGCGCCGAGCGGCCCCTCGACGACGATCACCAGTGGATCGATCGAGCCGAAGGCCTGGACGAGGCGTGCGATTGCCGTGAGCTGGACCGCGTCGAACTGCGCGTCGTGAGGCACGCGGACGCGACCGCCGGCGAATGCGAGCTGATCCTCGACGTCGTCATCGCCGCGGAGGTACGACCATACACGCGGCGGCACGGTGAGCGGCGTGCAGGCGTCGATCGGTGCGTCGTGCGGACCGACGAGGAATCGGTGACGAAGTAGCGGGTGCGCGGGCGACAGGATCGTTGCGAGATCCTGACTGCGCGCGGAGTCGAGCCCCATGATCGTCGCGTAGTGGCTGACGGAGAGGCCGCGCTTTGCATCCGATCCGCTGAGCAGCGCGAGGATCGGGCCGAGCATCGGATCGGCAGCACGCGCGACCACGGCCCACAGGAAGTCGAGCTGATCCGGCGTCAGGCCGAGTACCGAGGCGAGCCGCAGATCGGGCCGCGAATCGTCGTCGCGGATCCCCGCAAGCTGCGCGGTCACGACCTCGAGCTCGGCGCGCGTGCCGTCGAGAATCTCCGGCGCGACCTCGAGACCGCTGCGTGCGACCGCGAGCTGCGCGGTTCGACGAAACCGCGTGAGCTGGAGGCCGAACGTTCCCGTGGACATCAATTCACACTCCCAACGAGCTCGATCCCGACGCGGATGATCGCGGGCGCGTCAGCGCGGAACGTGATCTCGTATAGCGATGCTTTCTCGGCGTTGAAGGCTCCGGCGAACGCGCCGAGCCGCGGGCCACATGGCGTTCCGGGGCGCAGCGCATCGTGAAGCCCGACGGCGTGCTTCCACGCAACGTCGCGGTACGTGATCGTGATCTCGGGAAGCGCGCGATCGACATCGCACGCGAGCTCCACGACGCAGCCGGCTCCTGCGCCGAGAACCTGGTGCGCCTGCTCGAGGTGCCGGCGCTGCATCGGCTGGATGCCGAGCGCCGTCGCGAGCGTCACGAGCTGGTTGACGACCGTCATCACCTCCGGGACGGAGCCGCCGAATGCGACGCCGATCGTCCACCTCGACGTCGCCTGAAACGATCGACTCACGCGATCGGTGCGGCCACCGCCGAGCTCCGTGATCCATGCCGCGAGCTGCTCGCGCGCTGCTGCGCGGACACCGGCATCCGCGAGGATCGTGAGATCCTGCGCGAGCGTTCCGGGGCCGTGCGCGGTGACCGTCTCGCGCAGCGCACCACCGACCTCGAGCTCGGAGTACGGGGTCGAGCTCGCGCGAGCGATCGGCTCGCGCGCGGGCAGCTGGACTCCGAACCCGAGCCGCTCGAGCCCTTCCCCCAGCGTCACCCGGGCGTACTCGGCCGGAGCACTCCCGAGGTGGGTGAGGTAGGCATTCAGGGGTGCGAGGTCGATCCGCAGGGTCTCGCCCGCGACCGCGAGGCGGGTCAGCACGTCGGTCGTCCCGACCAGATCTTCGGCGTTCCCCATGATTGGGGCATGTTAGGCCGCCTGGGCGAGCTCGTGGCAACGGGCCGGCACCGGTTTCCAGGGATCCGCCGCCCGGACCAAAACGAGGGCCGGGATCGGGGGGGAGAAACCGGCCAACTCCGTATAATCCAAGACCGCTTCAGAGGTGACCTGGTGAGCAGCGTCGACAGCCACGCCGAAAAGCTCCACCGCGACGATCGCGATCGCGACGTGCGGCCCGACGTTGTTGCGCCCGCAGTCCAGCGCGAGACCGACGAAGACGACGACGATCCGCGCGAGGTCGCGACCGATCGAGCGGCGACCACGCAGCTGGCGTCGCTCGCGATGCAGGAGCCGACGCAGAACAGCGGGTCCGACGACGAGGAGAAGCAGCAGGCTGAAGCCGCGGCCGCGAAGGCACGAGCGAAGGAAAAGAAGCGCAAGGCCGACGAAGCAAAGCGCAAGGCGGCGGAAGTCAAGCGCAAGGCGGACGAGGAGAAGCGCAAGGCCGACGAAGAGAAGCGCAAGGCCGCCGAAGCGAAGCGCAAGGAGGACGAGGAGAAGGCCAAGGTCGCCGCCGCGGCGCGCGCCAAGGCTGCAGCCGAGGCAGCGTTCCGCCAGCGGACGGGCGACGCCGCCGCGGCGCTGAACAGGGCGATGAAGGGCATGGGGACCGACGAGGACGCGATCTTCGCGGTGCTCAAGGGCAAGTCCGCGGCGGAGATCGCCGCGATCAAGGTCGCGTACAAGGCCCTCACCAGTCGCTCGCTCGACGCCGATCTGGCCGACGAGATGGGCGGGTCTTCCCTCGGCCAAGCGAAGGCGTTGCTCGCCCAGGATCCGGTCCAGTCGGCAGTCCAGGCGCTGCGCACCGCGATGGAGGGCTGGGGGACCGACGAGGCGAAGGTCAAGGAGATCCTCCACTCGCTCAAGGATCCCGAGCTCAAGCGGAAGGTCATCATCGAATACGAGAAGGCGACCGGCGAGCGGCTG